>JAUYHV010000079.1 GCA_030689845.1 Dehalococcoidia bacterium | reverse complement strand
AACATCTCGACAAATTCGGAACCGCTTATTGCAAAATAAGGTACTCCGGCCTCCCCGGCAACTGCCCTTGCCAGCAGTGTTTTCCCTGTCCCGGGTGGACCTATCAATAATACACCCCGTGGTATGCGGGCACCCAGGGCCTGGAATTTTTCGGGAGTCTTGAGAAATTCAACCACCTCCCTGAGTTCCTGCTTGGGTTCCTCCACTCCAGCCACATCGGAGAACGTTACCGTGGGTCTGTTGACGGTGATCATCCTGGCACGGCTTTTGCCAAAACTCATTGCCTGGTTGTTAACACCCTGGGCCCTGCTGAATAGTAAGACAATCAGGCCTATCATCAACGCCAGGGGTAAAAAACTGACCAGGAGGCCACCCCAGCTAAAACCGCTTTCCTCTTTAAACTCCAGGGTAACATTCTTCGCCCCGGTCTTTTCGAGTAACTCCAGTATGTTTATATTGCTTTCCTTACGCGATTTAACCTTCGTATCGTCTCTGGAGGTAACGGTTATAGTATCACCTTCGACGAGAATAGATTTAACATCACCCTGTTCCAGCCTGCCCTTGATATCGCTTAGAGGAACTTCTTTTAATCCCTGGGAAAGAGGAAATATGGTGGAAAATACCACCACGGCGGCAATAATGATTATCAGGTATATTATGCTGTTTTTAAACAGGTTCTTATTCATTAAATATCAATTTCCCAAAATATACAGGAAGGGGCATTCAGACCTGCAACCCTCAAAAATATATCCTAAATTATACCAGAAACCAGGCCGAATAAAAATGCGCATTTCAGTTTGTCCCATATCACGGAACCATCAAACCTCACAAGGAAACGAACTGAATACCAGTTATGTAAACAATGTAAACCTTCCCGGTTTGCAAATGTTTCACTAATAAAGGTTTCCCTTTCTCTCCTGCATCGCTATGGCAAGGTATGAACCCAGGTAAGATAAGTCCTCCGTGTGAAGGTGATTCGAAACGGAAGCATCGTAAAGGATGTTTATCGAAGGTCCTACATCTTCATCACCAAGATAGAGGATACAGGCCATACGCACCAGCGGGAAAGCATCGAACATGAAGCCGGCATCCCCCACGCGGCTTATCGGCACTCCCTTGAGAAGCTGTCCCGCTGTTTTGAACCCCTCTATATCGTTTCCGTAGGCTTTAAGAAGGGGCTCCACGGCCATACCAGAAAACCTCTGCTCGAAAATAAATGCTCCGGGCAGTTGGCGGTAGGCAATCCATTTATCGGCAATCGGCGTGCCGTCCGCGGTAATAAGATAATGGAGCATTATAAGCTCCAGCCATTGGGGAGGCTGTAACCGTGTTACGTCCTCTGTTACAGCGATATCCGGATGGGTAATAAAATAAAATTTGTTAAAAAATGGCAGTTTGAATTTGCTCCCATCGAAATCAGTTCTACTTCTCGCCCCTACCACGTAAGCAGGCAACTCCATCAGTTCTTTGCGGGCTTTTTCCAATGCAACGTCTAAAGTCATAAGGTGTTCGGAAATACTTTTTACACTGCTGCTGTTTCAGCATTGTTTTTAATTGTATAATATGGCCCGATCTTTAGCAATGAACGTCAGGAACGCTTGTTCATTACCGGTATTCCATCTGCAGTATTTTAAATATAATAAATATAGACTCGATACAGGCATATCAGCCGTTAAATTAACAGGAACAACCAAATGGTTTATAATAATAAGCACATTAAAATGAAATCAGCTTTAAAAGAAACCCTGGAAACGGTTATAATAGCCTTTGCTATTTTCCTGGCCCTGCAAACAACCCTCATGGGTTTTATCGTAGAAGGGTCCAGCATGAGTCCAAGCCTGTTTACAGGAGAAAAAATCCTGGTAAATAAGGCGGTTTACTTAAGTTCAAGCTGGGATATTGTCAGGCGAATTACACCAAACAGCAAACACGAAGATGAAAATTCTTTTATATTTCACCCTCCTCAAAGGGGAGATATTATTTGCTTCTATTTTCCCAGGGACATCAAACAAATATACATCAAGCGTATCATCGGTCTTCCCGGGGAAACAGTAGAAATCAGAAACGGAAAAGTATTGATCAATGACAGCGTGATAAAGGAGCCTTCAAACATCCCAACAGCCAGAAATAACTATGGCCCTATCACGGTCCCGCCAAAACAATACTTCGTCATGGGAGATAACCGAAACGGAAGTTCCGACTCCCGGGGTGGCTGGACCGTACCAAAAGATAATATCATAGGTAAGGCGTGGTTGATTTACTGGCCGCTCCCGAAATGGGGACTTGCTCCAAATTTTAAACTCGCTTCTTCCGGTTCTCCATTGACTCTCCAATCCGAGGACCTTTTTTCTTTCCCTGAAATGGTGCGCCGGTGAACGTCGAAAAGATATTCAGGGACTCCGGGGCAGTTATGGATGGGCACTTTCTGCTCACTTCCGGGCTTCATTCACCTGCCTACTGGGAGAAATTCCAGGTCCTCCAGTACCCCCATTACACTGAACAGCTTTGCCAGATGATAGCCGACAATTTTCGCGACTCCGGTGTTCAACTTGTAACCGGACCTACAGTTGGAGGCGTAATTATCGCCCACGAGGTTGGACGATTGCTTGGCGTGAGGAGTATCTTTGCCGAAAGGGAAGGAGACGAAAGAGTTTTTCGCCGTGGATTCAAGATATCCCCCGGGGAAAAAACCCTTATCGTAGATGATGTTATAACCACCGGAAGCTCCCTGGTGGAAATGGTCAAGGCTGTAAACAGCCATTCGGGCAAAATCATCGGTCTCGGCGTGCTCGTAGACCGCTCAAAAGAAAACATAAACCTCGGCATACCCTTTTTTAGCTGTTTAAAGGTGGTTGTTCCCTCGTACAAACCGGAAGAGTGCCCGCTCTGTAAACAGGGGGTACCCGTCGTGAAGCCAGGGAGCAGCGGCCGGCCTTCCTGATTCTCTCAATTTCAGCCTTATTTACCGGTCCTGGTTTTCATCCCCGCAACATTGTATCTCACAAATTCTCTTATCTATAACCAATTTTTTTAACACTATAGCAATTAAAGCTCAGCCGTGGTTAACAACTGCTGAACTTGCGACTTAGATATAATTATGATAAATTTATAACGTGCTGGGAGTTTCCCCGGCTACAGGGGCGGTTAGCTCAGTTGGTTAGAGCACCTGCCTTTTAAGCAGGGAGTCCGGAGTTCGAATCTCCGACCGCTCACCATACGCCTCGATGGGGTCCCTGCTTTCTCCAAAAAATTCACCCAAAAATGCACGGAATGTAGCGGAACGTCGTAGTCTTTTCCCCCGCGACCATATAAGCTATAAGCAGGAGTTTAAAGTGACTACTCTGACTGAAGCATTGATAGCTTATAAAATATGCGCCCAGAGCGAAGGGAAAAGCCCCAAAACTATTTCCTGAGGCTATTCTAAGTTTGGTTTTGACTTAACAAGTGGTATCACTATTGGGGGCAGGTCACGAATGCTTGACAAAGGCTGGTGCACGGCGTAAGAATATGTATTACATAAGGTATTCTTAAGAGAATATAAGAGACTTACTATACTCTCTAAGGGAGATATTGCTAAGAAAAACGGCAACATCACAGCCGGAATATACTGGATTCACTCTTAAATAGGCCGGACCAGAATCGTGTTGATTAGAGGGGGCGCAGGGCGTGGTTTGTCGGGGGTAATACTGGATAACCGGCA
>JAUYHV010000077.1 GCA_030689845.1 Dehalococcoidia bacterium | reverse complement strand
TTTCGATAGCTATTCTCGTATAATGCCCGGTGGCCACAAAATCCACCCCCAGCTCCCGAGTGGCTTTTTCCAAAAACAAACCGAATTTAATTTCTTTGTTCCAAAACGCGTACGGATTGGGCGTCCGTCCAGCCCGATATTCCTCAAAGAAATAATTAATTACCTTTTTTTGATAATCTTTTTCGAAATCAAAAAAGGTAAACGGAATCCCCAGGACCATAGCTACCTCTTGGGCCATTTTAAAGTCTTCCTTATCAGTACAGTTTAAAGTTTTTTGGTAAGACTCAGGGAAACAGTGGAGATAAACTCCCACCACCTCATAGCCTTCCTTTTTCAGGAGAGCCGCGGACAGAGCCGAATCCACTCCGCCGGACAGACCGACGGCAACTTTAATACTTCCATGATTAACCATAACTCCCAATTTTACTAAATTAGAGGCTGAATTACCAGAATTTACGGGGTTTACCCTATATGATATCAACCAAAGTAAGATTATTACGGGGCGACTTCTGTCCAGACAAGAGGCGTATTAAGAAATCCGTCGGGGGCATCCATCACTAAATCAACATCGTACTCAAAGACTTCGGCCGGTTCATCTTCAGCCGGACCACGCCAGGTTCTCTGAAAATCAAATCCATCCCAGGCTATAAAGAGTCCCTGAGCATAAAGCTGACCGGGGTCAGCCGAATCATCACCGGTACGGATTTCTCCATTGGCCAGGTAAATACCTTCAATCGCCGGGTTTCCCGAATTGCCGGAAACCCCTCCATCAATAATAATATTCCCCTGAACAATAAACGCCACGAAATTTTTCTGTGGGCCACTGGCTGCCCTTTTGATGTTCCCGTTGATGGTTAAATCTCCGGGTACAAAAATTACCACCTTGCTCTCGCTTGCAGTTCCGCCCACATTCGTAGTTCCACTGATGACAGTTAAATTCCCATCACCCTCCACCTGATAATTACCATTTAACTCCTTCCACCGACTCGAGGTTGGTGTATTCTCCAAGGTCTGTATGGTTTCACTGCCCGAAATTTTCCGCAAAAGATAATTATAATCGTACCTTTCCGTAAATGAATAGCTTTCTCCCTCAACCAACCATTTTTTGCTTGAAACGGCGTCGTATTTATTAAAGTTGGGGCCAAAGCCGACCTCGCCCTTTGCCAAAACCACCCCCGGGTAGCCATCCTTATCCAGAGAAAAGTAAGGGGAAGTGGCTCCGGCGGGAATCCGGGTATATAAATCTCCGCCGCTGGCAAAGACATCCCCACCCATGGTTTGGAACCAAGGAGGCGGCAGCTCAACCGTCACGTCAAGATAATCATCATCATTAATGAGTGGGTTAATACTGCAATCTCCCACCCAAGGACCCGCGGGATAATTATTATTAGGAGGGAATGGACGACACTCCAGAGGCGAACCGCCCACAGTCGCGGCCGCATTATATCCCCGGCAGAAAACCTTCCACGCTCCAACATCGGCCGACGTAGGCGCCCAGGTAGCCAGAGGAAGTACACAAACATTATCGGGGTTACCGCATGTCGTATAACCGGGTAGCAATTGAGCAAAAGAGGGGTCAGCTACACTCCCGTCTCTACTGCGATCAATCTCCACATCCGAATTTCCACCGGCAGCAACCTGCGCAGAGGAGTTGAATTCGCCCGTCTCGTCAGTATAAATTAGGGTGTAACCATTAACAGTACAGGTCGGTACCCCGGCAACGGTTAAGGCGGCATTGTCAGTTGTGGAACAGGATTCCCAACCGGTGCAGGGATCAGCTCCACCCATCCCTTCAAAGACACAGAAGGGATTCCCGGTACATTGGGGATCTATAGGAGGACTACCATTGGGGATATCGCAGTGGACATAATAATCTCCGGCCTCTAAGCCACTGATAGCATAGGCGCCAGAACAGGTGCTCCCGTTTACACTATCGCAGGAATCCAGCATTTGATCAATCGAACCATCCGCGCTTTTCAGCCATAATCTGACCGGCTCTGTTACTTCCGAATTGGGACTGCGGCCGGTATAAGTGGCGTTGACCGAACCGTTGGAAAGCATCGAGGGGGCAGACAGAGAAACAGAACAACCGCCAACATTAACAGTACCTGTTCCTGTACAAGAACCTGTACCGCCCGGGCCGCTTAAATTAGCAGTGGTATTCACCGTAGCACTGCCGCGAAGACCGGGGGTTCCAACCGTACTTTGGAAAGGAGAAACAGAAGAAGGAGTGGTCACGGTAGCCACACTGGGATCGTCTGAGGAATATTCGACACTGCTGATGCTCCCGTAACTAATGCCTGAAACCGTTGGCGTCAAGGTTCTTCCGGTTAACTGTTCGGGGAAAAGAGGCATCGGGTCAGGCAAAAGAGTAACGCCGGTACAAGTGGGGGCTGGATCGGCAACGGTTAAGGCGGCATTGTCGTTGGTCGAGCAGGATTCCCAACCGGCAGGGACCCCAAAAGGATTACCGGTACATTTGTCGGGATCATTGGGCAAATCGCAGTGGACATAATAATCTCCAGCCGGTAAACCACTTATGGTAACGGCGCCTGAACAGGTGCTGCCGTTTACACTATCGCAGGAAGTCAAAAACTCATCAATCAGACCATCCTGGCTTTTCAGAAATAATCTGACCGGTTCGGTCCCCGAATTGGGACTGCGGCCGGTAAAGCTGGCAGAGACCGGATTGGGATTGGTGACAGAGGAGGCAGAAAGAGAGACGGAGCAACCGCCGACACTGACGTTAGTACACGTACCCTGGCAACTGCCGGTACCGCGGGCACTGCTTAAATTGGCGGTGGCGGTAATAGTTGTTGAGCCGCGGGCGTTAGGATTAACCGTGGTTTGGAAAGGAGAGACGGAGGAGGGAGAGTTAACCGTGGCCACGCCGTTGTTGCTTGAGGAGTAGCTAACATTACTAATTGTCCCGTTGCTCAAACCGTTAACCGTCGGCGTCAGGGTTCGACCGGTGGCCTGCTCAGGAAAAAGTGGCATCGGATTGGGCGAACAAGATACACTGGTGCAGGAAGGAGGAGGAGCACAAAAGGAATCTGGAGCTTGAAATTGTAAATTATATGTCCCGCCGGGCAAGGCAGAACTGGTCCATCTGGCCATAGGTATAGGTGGGCTGAAGTAGGTACCATATTCAATTGCCGGATTAGGCGACGATCCGTACGTATTTAATATTGTTCCAACATCTGGCATTAAACCAATATAAGCAGGGTTCGAATCACGGGCTCCTGTTATTCCTTGAGTTCTTGTACCGGTGCCAAACGATCCATAATTCCAGTCGGCTGTGAGTCCGACTTTATAAAAAGTTCGAGTTTGACCTGTCGGGGGCAATCCATTTAAACAAACTGGCTCGGCATTGATTGTCCAGGTGACCGGTGGAGGAGCACAGTTAATAATCTTTGGGGAGTTGGTGAGAAGGGTGTTTGCTCCACCACCAATGTTAAGCCCATAAGCATAAATGTTGTGGTTTACGCCGTCTTTTAAAAAGGACTCAGCAGGCAAGGAATAAACGAAACCGTGATTTGGATTGTTCCCGCAGGCGGCAGCGACTCCGGGTTCGCGCGCGACATCGGCTCTGGCCCATCCAATGTACGTACCTCTACCTGCTGAATCAAAGGTCCAAAGATCTACCTGTAGCGCAGTATTATAGTTATCAGCGTCGCATGTCCAGCCGGTAAACTGGCTACAGTTGGCCCAATCAAAGTACCCGTATGGACTGTTAAAAACAAAATTACATCTGTCATCAACTCCTGAACCATCTTTTCCGGCGCAATCATTATTCCCCGCCTGCTGTGACTCATAAGACAATGAGCCGAGGGGCGTATCGGAACTAGTCCAGGTATTCCAGGTCCAGCCCAAAGTGGAGGTTTTTGGAGGAAGCCCATAGCCGGCTGGCGCACCGCTCACCCGAACAGCATAGGCATCCCCCGGGCGAACGAAATCGCGAATTTCCCAATGGCCAGCGCCATCGGTTGTTGCTGTTCTTGTCTGAACTAGATTACCATCGTAGACCGAAATTTCTGTGCCGGATATCCCGTTACCGCTGTAGGAATCCTTTACCCACCCGGAAATAGGATAAGTGGTATTCACGGTCACCTTATTGCATTCAAAGGAGATATCATACGGACAATTTGCCCAAGTAGTGCCACAGCCGTCGGGATAAGTGATACAGGTTAGGCCGCCGCTTTCCGGATCCTGCCAGCAATTTCTCCAACCGGCAGGAACATCAGCACACCCCCCAACATATCCGCCGTAAGCAGCAAACCCCATGTTTTTAAAGGTTTGCGCATTAGAATTAAGTTCGTTCCACCAGGTAGTCGTACTGACCATTCCCGGATTGAATCCACCCCAGTCCTCGTAATGAGCATCCCAATAGATACCAGGCCCAGGAGGCATATCTGCCGTATAGATATTCCACGCTACGCCTGCCCCGGGCTCATCGTCGTTTTGCGCAATATTTGTGTAGCCGTCATAGCTCGCGGAAAAGTAATTCCTAATCCCAAACCAGTCTATACTTTTTTTAAAATTATTAATTTCCATTTTGAAATAAACCATGGCTCCCCCGGCAACATAGATTGGATCTTTTGTCCAACTTGTCCCGTCAGTGCTCACAAACTGGTTACAACCCAAGTCGGCAAAGTCGCAACCACAGTTTTCAACGCAACCAGGGGGGGTCGGAGTGGGGGTGGAACCCGGCGGCGGGGTGGAGGTGGGACCGGGAGTCTCACAATCTATAGTTGAACAACCTCCCACGTAAGTACATCCCCCGTACTCGGTGGTTCCTGTAACAATTTGAACCCCGGTGGGACAACCCGAATTTTCCTCGGGATAAGTACAGTCCATCGATGGGCAACCCGGAACTTCGGTCGGGGTTGGCGTCGGCGGAGGTGTGGAAGTAGGAGTAGCAGTCGGAGCGGGGACACAAGGGGAGCTTTTGACTCTAACTCCATCTACTAAATATCCTCCGGGACATTCTCCCTCGGGAGGAATATAACGATCTTGGGTTGCGGCATTAATGCAATCCTCCTGATCTCCTGAAGAAGTACAGCAGTACTTGTATATGCTTGGGGTATAACTACAGTCACATTTCCCCGGCCACAAGCCTTTTTGCCCGAAACTACATTTATCCCCGCTCGAGCAAACATCCGTCGTGTATGTGTACTGTATCTCACATTTTTCCAGGAGACGGTTTGTTATAATACAACTGCTGGCAGTATATCTTTCCCAAGTATTTCCACCAGTGCAGCCCGTCGCTCCACATTCTCCCGGGTTCCCCACTTCCCACATGTTCCAGCATTGACTGCTCAATCCGCATCCACCCGTAAAAGTACAATCGTCGCCAGAGGCTGGCGTCTCACCTCTGATATAAACCTTTTTATCATAAGTATAAGCGGCGTCAACTTGAGATACTCCCAAAAATAAAAAGAGGGCAAGGAAACTGAAAATAAATATTCCGCTTTTCTTCATGGCTTATTACTGTGAAAAAGTCCTTTTAATGTATCATCAGGGGTGTAAAATTTCGAATTATCCTTGTCGCCGTTCCATTGAGTAATCATAACCACCATATCGTAACCAAGAATCTGCTCTCCCGGTTTGACACGAGCAACAACCTCTTTCTCTTTAACATCAATAGTGGATCTGCCAGGAGATGCAACAGTTTGCAAACCGCCCAGGAAAGTATACATAGTCAGATTAGGATCACCTTTACGACTTACACTAACGGAGGAAACACGCTGAAAAGGGTTGGTATATTGTGGTTCTAAATGTGCATCTTGCCAAGCTGCTTGCCCATCCATCGGAGAAAAGAGAGGTTTCTCCGCAGGTAAACCGCGGAAACCGACAAGCCTATATATCTGCCCGTCTTTGGGATCGGTATAGTCGAAAAATTCGGCTGTTTTACAGTAATTCTCCTCGAGGATTTGGCAGAAACCCGGTATCGGAACGGCTTGGGGAGCAGTTTGAATTGGTTTACCAAAACCATAACGCCAAAAACCAAAACCCAAAATTACCACAAGAATAACTAAGCCGGAAGTAAAGATGAGGATTCTTTGATGTCCCGACTTGCTTTGAGGCGGTATTTTAAGGGCAGTGCCATCCATCTTTATCTCATTATGAGAACTTTAAAGGGGGATGTCAAGTGGATGGGGACAAAGGCGTACTTAGTCACAGATCACGCTATCTGTCATTCTGGTAAGGTCGACACACTTCGATCGCATCCAGAATCGGATTCTGGGTAAGCCTGCCTGCCGGCAGGCAGGCCAGAATGACAGAGGTAAAATGAAGAGGTAAGGAAAATTGCGAAACTTATTGCTGTTTTATTTACTTGAGGGTTTTGAATACGCGTCGGGGAAAGATTTTTCAAGCAAATCATCAGG
>JAUYHV010000072.1 GCA_030689845.1 Dehalococcoidia bacterium | reverse complement strand
TACAACAGCTTATCTTGTCCAGGATGGTATCGACCTTTTTTGTCCAAACAAAGGGTTTGGGATTTTCATTCGTTATCTTGATGTATTCATCAATAGCCTGTATAAGTTCATGGGTGCTATTGAAGGAACCACACCGGATGCGTTTACGGGTTATCTCTCCAAACCACCGTTCAACCAAATTGAGCTACGATGCGCTGGTAGGTGTGAATTGGGATACAGGTAAAACCTGCAAATCAAGGCATTCAACTCTCTCAGATTTTTAAAGAGAAAAGGCTTCAACAAGAAACTCATGAAAAGTTCATGAAAGAGTACGGGGGCAAAGTATTTTATGTTTTTTCGTCTAAAGCTGGATATAAGAAAGTTATAATGAACAAAGAAGTAATTGATGAGATAAACCAAGAAATCGAACGATTAAAAAAATAAATTCATCGCGCAATAACTGCATCAACGCTGACTGACACTGCCGCTGTGATCCATTGCCAGCCGGTTATGCGGAGTGTTATTATTCCTGCGGGTCCCCTGAATACCCCCGATTTTCTGAGCGGTAATTATCATTAGTGGCGAAAGGAGGTTTGCAAAAATATACTTGATTTGGCCCCATGGGCTTGCTGACATTTACGGGAGGCACGGGTACTTTTAATTTGAAAATTCAGGAGAAAGGTGGTTGTTAATTGTTTATGAAGATTTTTATCGGGATTTCATTAGCCTTATTATTCCTTTCGGGGTTGGTAGTTGGATGCGATTCCCAGCCGGCAGGAACACCGGTGCCCGCGCCCACTGTCAGGGCGCCTGTTCCGGTGGAAACTCCCAGGGTTGAAACAAAGGCGACACCGGCACCGGTGCGGCCGACAGCCGCGCCCACGCGGCCTCCGGAACCGGCGGCAACGCCCAGGCCGGAAACCAGGCCGTATTACGAGGGGAAGACCATTGAAATGGTGGTCGGTTCGGCAGCGGGTGGGCCGACGGACATGCACGCGCGGGCCATTGGAATGTTCCTGCCCAAATATATTCCTGGAAACCCCAGGGTTGTCATCCGCAACGTGCCCGGCGGCTCCGGAACCGTAGCTATAAACAATATTGTTGAAAAAACAAAGCCGGATGGCATGACCCTGGTTGCAGGAGCCTCTTCAAGTTTAAATAACCAGAGAATCGGTCTGGATATCGTTAGGTACGACCTGAGAAATATAAAATTCATCGACAGCCTTTCCCGGGCCGAGTCGCTTCTTTTCATTCACAAGGAGGCTTTGCCGCGGCTGACTAACCCCAGCGCCGAGCCCGTGGTGGTTGGCAGCAGAGAGGGTACCGAAAGCTGGCAGGCCATGCCCTTGTGGGGCAGGGAATTCCTTGGATGGAATGTACGGTGGATACTGGGTTTTGGCGGAACATCGGAACTGGAGCTTGCTCTCCAGCGGCGTGAGATAGACATGTTCGGCACTGCCGATGCCTCCATTCCTGAAAGGCTCAAGGCGGAAGGTTTGATCGAGGTAATAGGCCAGATGGGTTCGCTGGCAAAGGGCAAGTGGCCGCCGCGGCCCGATTACCCGGATGTGCCCGTGATGGCAAATATGCTCATGGACAAGGGTATAAAAGGGGTCCCATGGGATGCTTATAGGGGCTGGGCAGCTCCAGGTTCGGCGCTGGACAGGTGGCTGGGTGCCCCTCCGGGAACACCTGACAATATAAGGAACATTTTGATTGACGCCGTAAAAAAAATGGAAAAGGACCCCAAGTTTGACGACCTTGTGAAAAAGACCATAACTCCCGTTTACACCATGAACTATGGAGACGACATACTGGAAGTTGTCAAGGAACTCCTGGACTCTCCTCCTGAAGTCGTTGATTATCCCCTCCAGCTGCAGAAAAAATTCGGGATAATCAAGTGATAACAATTCAACACATAACTTACTTTATTTAAGGTTAAACACGGGGGGAAGACCCGGGAACGGGCAGGGAGTATAACCTGTGCCCGGACTACCCGGGTCTTTCTTTTCTGAACAGGAAAAAATACTTATTGCCTGTCGTTTGGTTCAAAGCGAAGGCCTGAGTACCCCGTTTCGCAGGGTAAAGGGCTAAAATTCGTCACTCACATACCCCCTGAGTTGCTGCCGTATTAACCGGGAAGGGACGGGTTTTTACCCGGACGCAGAAGAAACAAACTTTTTAATTTGGGCGAAATATTCGTTTCCGCCCACCAGCATGATGTTGTTATGACCGGCGCCGGGGATGGCCATAACCGTCTTATTTTTACGGCCGAGGAGCAGATACAGGTCCCGGGCTTCCGATATGGGTATAAGGTCATCCCATTCACCGTGAATGATAAGGGCAGGAAGATTTACCTTTGTGGCATTCAACCGGTTGGGGAACTCTTTATCTATCAGGCCGGGTAACGGGGGAAATCCCAGGCGTTCGAGGAGGTGCGGCAGGCTGGCAAACCCGCTTTCAATGATGAGGCCGCTGATACGGTCGGGGTAACTCGAGGCAAGTTCCAGGGCGGATACGCTTCCCAGTGACCTCCCCATTAAAAAAACCCTGCCGTCGCCGCCGGGCGTGTCTAACTTTTCGGTAATTCTTTTAAAAACTTTGTGGGCATCCGCTGCCATCGAGGCAAAAGAAGGAATGCCCCCGCTCTTGCCGTATCCCCTGTAATCAGCTACCACCAGGTTGCAGCCGATATTGTGATATAACGGCGCAACATCGTTATAGTCGGCTGCTACCTCCCCGTTGCCGTGGAAAAATACGATGGAAGGCGAAGCGGAACTTTTGACATAGAAGCGGACGGCTATTGAAATGTTGCCTTCCACTTCCACCATGACATCGCTGGCGCCGGGGGGAGGGGATGAAAAATCATGGCGAGGATAAAAGACCACCCGGAGTATTTCAGGGATATCGAAGGGGTGATAATTCTGGCGGATTGCTTCGAAATTGTCCAATTAAAGATAACAACCGGGTTTTCTAATATTGAATAAACGCGGGATTGAGAAAGAATCGTTAAATGTCCAGGTTGCGAACGGTTTTGGCGTATGCCTGGATAAATATTTTCCTGGGAAGGACCTCGTCGCCCATTAGCTTGTGGAAAATCTCGTCTGCTGCCAGGGCATCCTCGATGGTGACCTGCAGCAGTATACGGGTCGAGCGGTTCATGGTTGTGGACCAAAGTTGCTCGGGGCTCATTTCACCCAGGCCTTTGTATCGCTGAATTTCCACTTTTTTATCTTTTAAAGTCAGTAATTTTTCCTCTTTTTCCTTGTCTGAAAATATCCAGGTGTGTTCCTTGCCGTGCTGGATTTTGTAAAGGGGCGGCTGGGCAATGTAAAGGTGACCGTTATTTATTAATTCGACCATGTGGCGGAAGAAAAAAGTCAGGAGCAGGGTTCGAATGTGAGCGCCGTCAACGTCGGCGTCGGTCATAATTATTATGCGGCCATACCTCAACTTAGTCAGGTCCAACTGGGTATCTATGCCGACCCCGATGGCGGTAACGAGGGCTCGAATTTCCTCATGGGCTATCATTTTTTCCGGGGGGGCTTTCTCCACATTCAGGATTTTCCCCCTCAGCGGCAATATGGCCTGGAAGCTGCGGTCCCGGCCCTGCTTGGCGGAGCCACCGGCGGAGTCCCCTTCTACGAGGAAAAGTTCGCAGTTGTCGGGGTCTTTTTCAGAACAGTCAGCCAGTTTGCCTGGAAGCGTGGAACCTTCCAGGAGTCCTTTTCGGATGACGAGTTCCTTGGCTTTCCGGGCCGCTTCCCGGGCACGGGCGCTGGTAAAACACTTTTCGATGATATTTTTAGCTTCCAACGGGTGTTCATCCAGGTACTGGTTCATGCCTTCAAAGACGGCTGTTTCCACATGTCCTTTTATATCGGCATTGCCCAGTTTACCCTTGGTTTGTCCTTCAAACTGGGGGTTTGGAAGCTTTACGCTGATGATACAGGCAAGGCCTTCCCTGACGTCGTCGCCGGTGAAATTGGCATCGCTTTCCTTGATCAGCTTGGACCGCCGGGCGTAATCATTGAGGACCCTGGTGAGGGCGGTACGGAAACCTGTCAGGTGCGAACCGCCGTCGGCGGTATTAATACAGTTGGCAAAGGTCAAACAGGTTTCGCTGTAACCTTCATTGTACTGGACAGCAACTTCAACGGCAGTGCTGTTGACCGATTTTGAAAAATAAATGGGCAGTGGATAAAGGGGAGACTTGGTGCGGTTGAGGCGGCGGACGAAGCTCGATATCCCACCCTCGAAATAAAAGGCCCTTTCGGTACCCGTGCGCTCGTCATTTATTTTTAGCTCAAGCCCCCTGTTTAAATAGGCCATTTCCCGGAGCCGTTCCACCAGTATGCCAAAATCAAATTCATTGCATGAAAAAATGGTGTCATCAGCTTTGAAAGTAATCGTGGTGCCCGTGTGGGTGGACTCGCCTACGATTTCCACTTCGGAAACGGGTATTCCAAGTCTGTATTCCTGGCGGTAGATGTTTCCATTCCTCCGGACGTCCGCCCGCAGCCACGTTGAAAGGGCATTTACCACCGAGGCCCCCACGCCGTGCAGTCCCCCGGAGACTTTGTAGCTGTGACCTCCGAACTTAGCGCCGGCATGCAACATGGTCATCACGGTTTGAAGAGCCGTTACCCCGGTGGTCGGGTGGATTTCAATTGGGATGCCCCTGCCGTCGTCGGACACTTCTACGGAATTATCGGCGTGAATGATTACCAGTATGGTGCAACAATAACCCGCAATAGCTTCATCAACACAGTTATAGACAATTTCATCGACCAGGTGGTGCAAACCCCGCTGGTCCGTATTTCCGATGTACATGCCGGGCCTGACGCGGACCGCTTCAAGACCCTCCAGAACTGAAATGTCGGAAGCGTTATAATCACTCACGTTCTGGTTCGGGAGATTGGTACCTATTTCCATAAACCTATTATAGCATGAATTTCATCATTTTTGAATTGGCGCAGAGGTTATAAAAGTTTTTTCAGGACCACACTGCCATGGGGCGCCCGGTTCCCTGGCGGGAACTTTTTCCGTGAATGCGCGGACCCCACACTTCACGGGTTGTCCCCCGTGTCTCGATGCTAATTTTATGCGCTGTTTACCTGGGATTTACCCGGGAGATCAAAGATGTTTTCTCAGTGCCGCGGTTTTATCCTTATCCACCTCACCGGTCTCCGGTTTAATGACTGCAGCGTAGTATTTTTCTGCAGCCTCAGGGGAAACATAGTCCTCTTTAACATCCGTCCCGACCATATTGATTTCCCGTTCCGCGGGGTTTCCGTAACCGCCGCCACCCTGGCAGCGCATGTAAAGCACGTCATCCGGTCCCATTTTGAAGGGAGGGTTTTGCTGGGGTAACACGGTTTTCTCACCCAAGATTTCATTGAAGGAGGGGATATCTTCATGCAGCAGTTCATTTACGTTAGTATTCCTTTTGATGGATACCTCGCTGGTTTTCCCTCCTTTTCCGCCGGCAAAGCCGTCCGATTCAATTTCTTTTCCGACGTAGCCCAGGAAACAGTCGACGCTGCCGACATCGTGGACCTTAATAGCCAGTTCCCCCGAGACACCTCCCCTGTATTTTCCTGCTCCCCCCGAATCCCGGACCATGCCCCTGTTGAGGAACAGGAATGGATACCTGTACTCTTTGTCTTCAACGTTCGGTACCGAAGTATTGGTGGAGCCGGCTATATTGGCCACATCGAACCCGTCCCTTGTTGCCCTGGCGCCGCCCCCCTGCAGAACCGAGGACATGAAAGTGGTGACAAAGGGTTTTCCATACTGGTCGAGACCCGCCGGTGTGAGGCCTACCCAGCCCCACCCCCAGACCGCATTGGCCCTCCAGGCCAGGGTGGGGGAGTTGGCAAAGGCCTTGCTCAGGACTTTTATAGCCAGGATCTGGGCTTTCCAGCCGCCTATGGTGGAGGCTCCGGAACAGGGAGCGGGAGGTTTACAGGAAAGGAGGCCGCCCTCGGGCAAGACAAAGCTGATGGGCCGGAAGCAGCCTTCGTTGGATGTGACATCGGGCACGAGCATGCAGGAAATGATGTTATGCACGTTGGCGATGGTACAGGCCAGGGCGGAATTGATGTATGTGCCGGACTGGGGGTCGGTTCCGGTGAAGTCGAAGACAAGGGTATCCTCTTTGACGATAAGAGTGCAGCAGGCCTTGTAAACCCTGTCGTAATCAAGGTAGTCCACCGCTTCATAACTCCCGGGCGTTATCTCCCTGATGCGCTCCCTGGTCTTTATTTCTGAAAACCTTATGATTTCATCGTAGCAGGCTTTCAACGTTTCCGTCCCGTAGCGTTCTACCAGGTTTATTATCTTTTCTTTAGCCACATTGTTGGCGGCGATCTGGGCTTTTAAGTCCAGGCCCTGTAATCTGGGTACCCGCACATTGTCCATGAGGAAGTTAAATATATCGTCCTTAATCTTTCCCTTTTCCATGATTTTGATGGGCCTGAATATTATCCCCTCCTGGAACCAGTCCGTAGCATCAGGAGTGAAACCGGGCCTCATGGCCCTCAAGTCCAGTTGATGGGTGGCACAGGCAGTCCAGGCAACGATTTTGCCCTTGAAGTGGACCGGTGAAAGAATGGCAATATCCAGGACATGCAGGGCCCCGTCGTGAGGATTATTGACCATGAACATGTCGCCGGGGAAGATGTCTTCCCCCTTGAATTTTTTCAGGCACGACTTGAGCATGAAACTGAGGGTAGTTCCATGTCTCGGCATCCAGATGGAGTAGACCACGGTCCTTCCCTCATCATCGGCGATGTTGAACCCAAAGTCCTTGGCTCCGACGACTATCAGGGATGCTGCTGCCCGCACCATGGATATCCCCGCTTCCCGGCCTATCTGGGTCAGCCTGTTTTGAATGATTTCGACGGTTACCGGGTCTATCATACCCTTAACCCTCCCATTCTATAACCAGGTTCTTATATTTATCTACGGTACTTTTTTGCCCGGAAAGCATGACCACGGTGGTACCGGGGTATTCTACTACGGCCGGACCGGGGAAGCTGTTTCCGCAGTTGAGTTTGGCCCCGTCATACGTTTTTACATTGACGAAGCCTGCCCGGTAGTCCATGACCACCTGCCTTTCACCTTTTAACGCCGGCGAGGAGTCCTTTCCCTGGAGGGGGTATTCGGGCATCGCTGGTTTCTTTGTCTTTCCCGTGGCGTCAACACGCATGCTTACCATTTCCAGACCGGCTTCTTTGAAAGCCGTACCCGGCCCGAAAAGTGATATGTACCTGGTTTCAAAACTGTCAGCCAGCTCGGATAATGCGGCGGCGTCCAGGGATTTTGCCGGGACGGGGATAGTTACTTCGTGGGCCTGGCCCTTGTAGCGGATATCGGCATACCGCTTTATTTCGACATGTTCCGGGAGGACGTCTTCTCCCTCCAGCATTTTACGCCCATCGGTTTCCAATTTATCAAAGCGTTCGTTTATTTTTTCGGTCTCGCTGAGCTCCATAACGTCCGTAATTACCAGGTTATGAACGATATCCGAGGCCACAATCCCGAAAGCGGACTGTGCCGTTGCCAGGAAGGGGACGATAATTTTTTTTATGCCGAGCTCATACGCCAGGGCGGAGGCATGGACGGGACCCGCTCCGCCGAAGGCAAGCAAGGCGTAATCCCTGGGGTCATAACCTTTCTCCACCGTTACTACTCTTATAGCATCGGCCATTTTGGCGTCCACTATCTGGCATATTCCCGCCGCCGCCTGGGTTACGGTCATACCCATCGGGTCGGCTATTTTCTCTTTAATCGCCGCTGCTGCTTTTTCAGCGGATAGAGGCATGTCTCCGCCCAGGAAATATCCCGGGTTAATCCTCCCCAGCACCACGTCGGCATCGGTGACGGCAGGTTCTTCCCCCCCGAGGTTATAGCAGGCCGGCCCCGGGTCCGCCCCCGCACTATTGGGCCCTACTTTCAGCCTGGTACCCATATCTATCCAGGCGATGCTGCCCCCGCCCGCCCCTATGGAATAAACGTCGACCATGGGAACAAAAATGTTGTGGTTATTGACCCGTGAAACCAGGGTGGCGGAGTATTCGCCCTGGGTTACCATGCTGACATCGAGGGAAGTGCCTCCCATATCTATGCCTATTATGTTGGGCTCGCCTAACAGTTTACTGAAATAACCGCAGGCGGTAACGCCGCCCACCGGTCCCGAGTTAATCAGGGTAACGGGCTTCATGGAAGCGTCCTCAGCCGGTATTATCCCTCCGATGGACTACATTAAAAGCAGGGGGCTGCGAAGCCCGTTTGCTTTTAGTTCGCGGGCCACCGTCGCTATCTCTTTCTCAATCACCGGGCCAAGACTGGCGTTCATAGTAACGGTGGCGGCTCGCTCGTACTCCCCGATGACGGGGGCAATTTCGTGGGACACCGAAATAAAGATATTGCTGTTTTTTTTCTGGATCGCTTCTTTTACCTTTTTTTCATGCCCCGGATTTTTAAAAGACCAGAGCAGGCAGACGGCGATGGCCTGTGCCCCTTTACTTATTAAGCTGTCCACCGCTTTTTCCACGGAATCCATGTTTATGGGGGTAATAACACTGCCCTTGTAGTCCACCCTTTCTATTATTTCCTCTATCATGTGGCGGGGAATCAACGACGGGGGTTTTTCCACCTGGAGGTCGATATCGAGGTACTCCCGGCTGATCCGGGCTATGGGAAGAGCATCCCGGTGTCCTTTTGTGGTAATAAGACCGGTTCTGGCTACTTTACCCTGGATTAAGGCGTTGGTGGCAATGGTGGTGCCCCAGCAGAGCTTGTGGGTGCGGGATAAAAAATCTTTGAACGGTACCTGGTAAAACTCCGAGGCTTTTTTTAAACAGTTCATAAAACCCACGGAAGGATTTTTATTTGTCGTGGGTACCTTGAAAATATTCAGGTTGCCTTTTTCATCCACAACAACTCCATCGGTAAAAGTTCCTCCGACATCGACCCCGATTAGAAATTCCATATAATTCCTCCCTGTAACTTTTATAATACCATAACTCGGTACGGCC
>JAUYHV010000070.1 GCA_030689845.1 Dehalococcoidia bacterium | reverse complement strand
ATGATGTACAACTGGTTGACGAAATCGGGGATACCCGATATCCGGGAGGTCTGGATGAATGAGATAGGCCAGCAGCAGTTTATTATCATCTCTTTAAAGCAGAGATATGCAGGTCATGCCAAACAGGCTGCGATGCTTGCTGCTCAAAGCAGGTTAGCGCCCCTCGGCAAATATTGTGTTGTCGTGGACGAGGATATTGACCCAACCAATTTACAAGATGTTTTATGGGCGATTTGTACCCGGTCGGATCCAGCAAAAAATATTAACTTTATCACCAGGGCGTGGAGCAGTCCACTGGATACCACTATACGTAAACCTGCCGACGCCTTTCTTAATTCCCGGGCAGTTATCGAAGCATGTAAACCATATGAATGGATAAATGATTTTCCCCAGAGTATTTCCATAAGTCCCGAACTCGAACGTAAGGTAATGTCCCGCTGGGGCAAACTGTTAAGTTAATGCCCCCAGTTATTTTTGAACCTTTCAGCTTATCTTTGGACGGTAGCGCTTCAGCCGAAGGGAATTACTGACAACAGTTATGGAACTGGCGGCCATGGCAAACGCTGCCATCATGGGGTTCAGAAAACCGGTATCGCCCAGGACAAAACGCAATCCGGGTGGGGTCCCACCGGACCCAAAAATAAAGTAAAGAATCCCGGCTGCAATTGGAATTAGGGAAGCGTTATAAGCAAAAGCCCAGAACAAGTTTTGTTTTATAGTATTCATGGTTCGTTTGCTGAGAGAAATAGCAGTCACTACTCCCATCAAATCACCGCTCATCAAAGTAACTCCTGCTGACTCCATGGCCACGTCGGTGCCCGTGCCTATTGCAATTCCTATGTTTGCCTGAGCAAGGGCTGGGGCATCGTTTATCCCATCACCGACCATCGCTACTATTTTGCCGTCTCCCTGAAGCTTTTTAACCTGTGCACTCTTTTCTTCCGGGAGTACTTCTGCCAGGACTCTGTCAATCCCAACTTGATCTGCTATATTATCGGCCGTGCGGCGGTTATCCCCGGTTAGCATTACAACTTCTATACCGAGTTTATGAAGTTGAGAGACAGCTTTCACTGAATTGGGTTTGAGGGTATCAGCAACCGCGATGACACCCGCCGCTTTGCCGTCAATGCCAATGAACATGGGAGTTTTCCCTTCCTGGGAGAGCCTTTCAGCTTCTGGCTCAAGCCCGTTAAGGGAGAGTTTCCGGTTTTTCATCAGCTTTATATTCCCGAGGAGTATTTTTCGCCCGTTGATGGTAGCTTCAATACCCAGACCAGGAATAGCGTTAAAATCTTTAGCTTCATGTAGGGACAGTTTTTTGTTTGCAGCAGCCGTCACAATGGCATCTCCCAGCGGGTGCTCGGAGTTTCGTTCAGCTGAAGCAGCCATCGTTAAAATATCTTTCTCGTCGAATCCCGGGCCAGGAACTATGTCAGTCACAACGGGTTGCCCCTGAGTCAGGGTGCCGGTTTTATCAAGAACGACGGTGTTTATTTTATGAGCGATTTCCAGGGCCTCCCCGCTCCGTATAAGTACACCGTATTCAGCTCCTTTACCGGTACCCACCATAATAGCCGTCGGAGTAGCCAATCCAAGGGCACATGGGCAGGCGATAATCAATACGGAAACAAAATTCAACAGGGCAAAAGTCAAGGCGGGTTGCGGGCCTAAAAAATACCACAGGATAAAAGTAATGATAGCTATTCCGATAACCACCGGTACAAAGTAAGCTGATATGACATCTGCCAACCTCTGTATCGGGGCTTTACTTCCCTGGGCTTCTTCAACCAGTTTAACAATCTGGGACAGGACTGTTTCTTTACCTACCCTGGTAGCTACAAAACGGAAGCTGCCTGTTTTATTAAGAGTAGCTCCGATTACTGAATCCTCAGCCTTCTTTTCTACCGGGATGCTTTCCCCTGTAACCATGGATTCATCGATACTGGAATATCCCTCCTTAACAAGCCCGTCCACGGGAACTTTTTCCCCGGGGCGAACTATAATGATATCGCCAACCAGTACCTGTTCGATGGGTATCTTTATTTCTTCACCGTTACGGACAACAAAGGCTGTCCTTGGCTGCATACCCATAAGTTTTTTTATTGCCTCCGAAGTCTGCCCCTTTGCCCGTGCCTCAAAGAATTTCCCGAGAAGTATCAGGGTAATAATAACTGCAGATGTATCAAAATAGACGTCTGCTTGCCGGCCCCCCGCCGAGAAAAAATCTGGAAAGAGAATTGCTGAAACGCTATATAAATAAGCGGCCGAAGTTCCGACAGCTATTAAGGTATTCATGTTGGCTGTTTTATGTCTGAGAGCGCCCCACATTCCTTTGTAGAACTGCCATCCGGCCCAAAACTGGACCGGAGTGGAAAGAAGCCACATCAGGTAATGGTTACTTAAATACGAGGGGAGCCAGTTACCGCCGGCAAGTTTTGTGACAGCAACGATGAGCATGTAGGCTCCTACGGCGCTGGAAAATATAAGCTTGTTCCTTATGGTCTGTGCCTCTTGTTGGGCGGAAACAGGAGTCATTTCGGGCGAAAAAACACCCTCTTCTTTAATATCGCTTCCAACTCCGTAACCAGCCCCTTCAACGGCTTTTTTGAATTCAGACATGCCAACTTTTCCAACATCATACTCCACGGAAGCTTTTTCGGTTGCCAGATTGACATTTACTGATGAAACCCCCTCGAGTTCCCCCAAAGCTTTTTCTATGTGAGAGACACACGAAGCACAGGTCATACCGGTA
>JAUYHV010000067.1 GCA_030689845.1 Dehalococcoidia bacterium | reverse complement strand
TCCCAGGCTGGTTTAGGAGCCGGAGTTACTTGAATCTGCTGAGATGGCGCGCGAGTAGCGGCAGGTGCTGGGGCGGGGGTAACCGCCTTAGAGCAAGCTGCCATGACAACGGTAACGAGTAAAAGTAAAGCTAGCGTTATGGATAGTTTTTTCAACGTCTTTCCCTTCTAAATTTTGTTGATAATACAAAAGTTTTTACAAATAAGTTTTTCAATTCATAACAAGCCTCACCAGAAAGAAATATATTTGACCAATTAAAGGAAAAGGGCTTACATTCACAAATTATTAAGCGCCTTACATCCTTGCTAAATATATAGTATATCACCACTTATACATCTGTCAAGGCTAAATAGACCGGGAGAATTAACGATTAAAAGATTTTGGTGATAAAAAAACTTGGATTACAAAAAATCTTGCCGCCGGTGACAGGGGCTGGCAAACCCTCGTTTGAACACGGGACAAATCCATTGACGGTGCAAAGGGGCTGTGATAATATGAATTCAATTAATCATTTCTATAAAATCCGTTTTTCCCGGAGGAAACAGTGTCACTGTTATCTGAATTAAACAGGCAAATCCTTTCATGCCAGGACTGCTCACTTTCCAAAGGAAGAACCAATGTTGTGCCGGGTGAGGGGGCCGATAATGCCGATATTATTTTTGTCGGCGAAGCGCCGGGATGGCATGAAGACCAGCAGGGGCGGCCTTTCGTCGGGCCGGCGGGCCATTATCTTGATGATTTGTTGAAATCCATTAATTTAAAGCGCTCAAATGTTTTTATAGCTAATATTATCAAGTGCCGTCCTCCGTCAAACAGGGACCCTCTTCCGGCAGAGATCCAGGCCTGTAAAAAATGGCTTGACCAGCAACTGGACTTGATACGGCCAAAGGTAATAGTCACCCTGGGAAGATACTCCCTGTCCCGTTTTTTCCCGGGGGAGGTGATAAGCAAGGTTCACGGAACGGTGCGGACGGGAAACGGTACCGTATATTTTGCCATGTACCACCCTGCGGCTGCCCTGCACCAGCAAAGCCTGAAAAAAATAATTGAGGCGGATATGTTAAAGCTGCCGCGAATTTTGCAGGAACTCGGCACCATCCAGGAAAAGAAAGAGGAAGTAAAGCAATTAAACCTCTTCTAAAGGAAATACTTCCGTTTAAGAAATAGTTATCTGGACTTTACCGGTCTGCCGTTAATCCTGTACTAAAAGGGGGTATGCCAACCGAGAGACCTTTATATGTGTGGTGTGGATAAAACGTAGACGGGTTTAATTTGTCACGATGTTGTAATATTCTTGCTTTTTAGTGATTGTCGTATTTACATAACTTAACGATTATGATAAATATTTAAGAAGAAAAGTCCGGGATATAAAGAACAAAATATTTTGATAATATCCAAGTAAGGGATTTAATAAACATACGGAAAGAAGAATCGAAAATGTTACGCCTGAGAAGAAGAAAGCGTTCCGGCAGTGATAAACTAAGAATAATTCCGCTGGGAGGACTCGGTGAAATCGGGAAGAACATGATGATCATGGAATTCGGCGAGGACATGATTGTCATAGATACCGGCTTGATGTTCCCGGAAGAGGAAATGCTGGGGATCGATTATGTAATTCCTAATATAAACTTCTTAAAACAAAACAAGCATAAGTTAAAAGCAATAATTATCACCCACGGGCATGAGGACCACACAGGGGCTCTCCCATATATCCTTGCGGAATTACCGGTCCCGGTATATGCAACCCGGTTGACCCAGGGATTTCTTTCCCTGAAGTTGAAGGAACATAAACTGTTAAATAAAACCGAGGTACATACGGTTCAACCCGGGGAGAAGTTTACAGTTGGAAAATTTACAGTGGAGTTTTTCTCTGTTTGTCACAGTATTCCGGATGCAGCGGGCCTGATAATAGAAACCCCCATCGGCACGGTGGTCCACAGTGGTGATTTCAAGCTGGACTATACTCCTGTGGACGGTAAAGGATCCAAATTCTCCCGTTTGGCAGAACTGGGTTCAAAAGGAATCATGCTGCTCATGTCAGACTCAACGTACATTGAAATCCCCGGGTATACTCCTTCTGAGACGGTGGTAGCGGAAAATCTGGACCAGATCATCAGCGGGGCTCCGGGGAGAGTAATAATCACTACTTTTGCTTCCCTGGTATCCCGATTACAGCAGGTTTTGTATGTTGCGTCCAAGCATAACCGACGAGTGGCAGTCGCAGGGAAAAGCATGACTGAGGTAGTGAAGATAGCCCAGTCCCTGGGATATTTGAAGGCTCCCGAGGGCATATTTTGCCGCCTCGATGAACTGCCTTCTATGCCGCTGAACAAGATAATAATTCTTACCACCGGCAGCCAGGGGGAACCTACTTCCGCCCTGGTCCGTATCGCCAATAGAGACCATAAATTCATCCAGATTATGCAAGGAGATACCGTTATTATTTCAGCCTCAACTATTCCGGGAAACGAAGCCCTTGTTAATCGCACTATCGATAATCTGTTCAGGCAGGGGGCAAACGTTATTTACGACAAACTGACCCGGGTACATGTTCACGGACACGGCAGCCAGGAGGAACTGAAACTGCTTATTAGTATGGTGAACCCCAGGTACTTTATGCCGATACATGGAGAGTACAGGCATCTGGTTCTTCACGGGCGTCTTGCCAGGTCTTTGGGTGTGCCTGAAAATAATGTTTTTATTATGGATAACGGCGCAATCCTTGAGTTAGACAGGAACTCGGCCAGGATAGCGGGGCAGGTTGAAGCTGGTAACGTGTACGTGGATGGAATCAGCGTTGGTGGGGTTAACAACGTAATCCTCCGGGACAGGCAACTGCTGTCCAGGGACGGTATAGTCCTGATAGTGGTGGCTGTCGCAAAAAGAGGAGGGCATATAGTCGGGGAGCCGGACATAATGTCCATGGGATTTGTCGATGCCAGGGAGGTGGAAAAAATGACGGATAAATGGCGTCAAATTGTAATCAAAGCTTTGAGCCAGGATGGCGATAAGCCTCTCGAAGTTGGTTATATCCAGGTAAAGCTTAAGGAAGTCCTGGGAAAATATTTCCACCAGCAGACAGGACGCCGCCCCCTTATTTTGCCCGTTGTGATGGAAGTATAATAACAAAAACTAAAAATCAACAAGCAGTAAAAATGGATATTGTCGTCATTTCGGCCTGTATGATTACGAGGTATCCGGGGGGACCCTGCGGGAATCTCCGCAGAAGGCGTGTTATAGTTAAAAATATTTGTTTCGTAGAGTAAAGATAACAAAGGGTGGGCAGTAAACATTTCAGGTAGAATTAAAACCCAGGATACAAAGGTAATAAAAAAAAATAGCAACCGCAAGGATAAGTTTTCTAACCGGCTCCTGTGGCGCTTTATTTTACTCGTTGTGGCTGGTATTTCCGGATACATGTTCTGGGATAACCTCAGGATTCTGGCCCTTGATGCATGGGATAGCCTGTTAGTTTTTTTCGGCCCGGGTGTTTTCCTGGTGGGCGCAGCTTTTGTTTGCCTGATATGGGTGGCATGGAAAGTGAAGTGGGGGCTGCTGCTCCGTTATTTTAACCAGGTGTTAGGATGGCTATCTTTTGCCGCGGCAGCTTTTGGTGCGCTTTCCTTTTTTAAAGGTGAAGGTTTGTTGAGGGACGCATCCCTGGGGGGTTACCTGGGAAAAATAATTGCCGGCCCCTCGACTAACGGGGGGATAGCAATCGTTGGCCTGCTTATTCTTCTGGGAACATTTTTTATCGTCCCCAGGGGATTTATTGTTGTCACCCTGGCAATTTTATCGGGAATGTTTAGGGGCGTAAAGTACATTGTAAAAGGGATTATTCTCTTTTTTGTTTTTTTGTATAAAATATTTTCCCATATTATTTCAGGTGTTTCGGCCTTTGTTAACTTTTTCCGAAAGAGAAAACCATCTGATATCGTAAAATCAAGACCCGAAGAGGGGGATTCCCGACGGTTAGCAGTGGAGCGAGAGGGAGAGAGAAGCCGGGCAGTTACCAGGGGTATCCAATCCATGCCAGAATTGCGAAGAACGGACGACGAAAACCCCGCCCTGGAAGTCGAGGAGGACGATGAAGTGAACAAGAGTGGAATAACTACTCCGGGGAAGGTCCCGCCCGAACCCGTACCCGTGATAACCGCTACAGGCTGGATGCTTCCGTCACTGGAACTGCTGGATGTAACGACCGATTTAGAACTGCGGCCTATGGATAACGAAAGAAGGGCAAGGCTCATTGAGGAAGCGCTGGAAAGCTATGGTGTCGAGGCGAGGGTCGTTCAGATAAACGCCGGACCTGCGGTTACCCAGTTCGGTGTAGAGCCTGGCTGGGATAGGAGATATAAGGAAATAAAGGAAAAAGGACCGGATGGGAATGTCGTTATCAGGCAGGAAGAAGTTTCCAAAACCAGGGTCAAAGTAGAGCGGATAAACTCTCTGGCCAATGATCTCGCTCTTGCGCTGGCTGCCCCCAGCATCAGGATAGAATCCCCCGTACCCGGGAAGGCCATGGTAGGAATTGAGGTACCTAATGCGATCATGGGTGTGGTAAGCCTCAGGGGTGTTATGGAAGGGAATAATTATCTGAAGCTGAGAACCAAGTCGAGGTTGGCCCTTGCTTTGGGGAAGGGAGCGGGGGGCGAACCAGTTGTAGGGGACCTTTCTAAAATGCCTCATCTCCTGATAGCCGGTGCCACAGGCAGCGGTAAAACGGTTTGCCTGAACGCCGTAATATTGTGTCTAATTTTGAATAACACTCCTGACGAGGTTCGCTTTATCATGATTGACCCGAAGAGGGTGGAAATGGTTGCTTTTAACAGCATTCCCCACCTTATAACTCCCGTCGTGGTAGACAGCGAAAGAGCTGTAGAGATTCTTCGCTGGTTAAACAAGGAAATGGAGACCCGCTACCGGAAGCTTGCAGACGCGGGCGCCCGCAATATTGAAGCATACAACAAGGATAAGCCGGCAGGGTTTAACATGCCCTATCTTGTTTTGGTAGTGGACGAACTGGCTGACCTGATGATGACGGCTTCGGGGGAGGTTGAGCACATATTGTGCCGACTGGCTCAGCTTGCCAGGGCTACGGGCATTCACCTGGTGGTAGCTACCCAGCGGCCTTCCGTGGATGTTATCACAGGGCTTATTAAAGCTAATTTCCCCACCAGGATCAGCTTTGCCGTTACCTCCCAGGTTGATTCACGTACCATTCTGGACGTAGTCGGTGCTGAAAAATTACTGGGAAGGGGAGATATGCTTTACCTGCCCACGGATGCTGTTAAACCCAAGCGGCTCCAGGGGTGTTTTGTCTCCGATGCCGAAATAGACCGGGTGGTGAAAGTATGGGCGGGCCAGCACAGAGCGGAAAGGGTTTCCTTGAAGCTGGAAGACATGGTTAAGCCGAGCCAGAACCAGGGGAAAAGTGTCTCACCTGAAGATCCGCTCTTAGCCGAGGCGAAACTCCTGAAAGAAGAACACAAAAATATTTCCGCCTCCTTTTTACAGCGCAAACTTCAGGTCGGTTATCCCCGGGCAGCCCGGCTCATAGACCTTTTAAACCAGGAAGAGGAGAATACCGCGGCTAAACCGGAGGTAGATGGTAACCTCCAGCCATAGGAGGAAGTAAGACAATCTTGTCACCCTGGGCCAGTATGGTGTCCATTCCTTCGAGATGGTAGACTGGCTGGCTGTTGACCAGTACCAGCACTGCCAGTCCGAATTCTTTTCCTTCTTCATCCATCACGGCTTCAATAAAGCTGCGGTTCCATCTCCGTTTCATCTCAGCTATAAGTCCCCGGACTGTGGCATCTTCGAGTTCCAGCACTGCCTTGTTGACTCCAGCCAGGTCTGCAAAAGGACCGTATATTTCAATACTAACCTGAATCAATCTCTCTATCCCTTCTGAGTTAATCAGGACCGGCGTATCAAGTCTGCCACCTGTTGAGTGGTTACCACCATGGCGAAGGCCTTTGCCAGGGAACTGAGGTGTACCCTTGCCACGTCTTCCCCGGTGATATTGCCCCACCCCTGGTCTGCCAGGGGCCTCGATAAGCACCCGTCGCTTACGAAAATGGTCTTGTAGTCCCTGTTCGTTGCGTCTCTCGCTGTAGTGTCACAACCTACGCTTGTAGAAACCCCCGATACGATCACGGTATCAATTCCCCTTCTTTTTAATATGCGGTGCAGGTTAGAACCGTAAAAGGCTCCGATCCTGTTCTTGCGGATTATCACATCGCCCTTCGTCGGGGAGATGGAGGCATGGACGGACGCCCCCCATGACCCTGCAGTCATAGTGTTATGGGATATGAGTTCAGGGTAGAAATCCCCGATGCGTCCAAAATCTTCAGCGCTCTTTTGGCCGGGTACGGCATAGACTATCGTTACGTTCTTTTCCCTGCATTCTCCGATAAGCTTAATGATGTTTTGCTGGACCTTTTTTACGGAAGGGTCGAAGAAAAGGCCTTTTTCATCAACCATCTCGTTGACCATGTCATGGACGATAAGCGCTGTCTTTGCAGGGATAATACTCCATTTTACGCCCAAGTTATTGTTCTCCTTAATTTTTAATATCAGAAAATATGAATCATAATATTTCCCTGACCGGCTGCCGATTTTGTGTTTTATAAATGGTCTACAATCTTTGTCATTCTTAATAAAATCCCTCTCAATCTCCCTTTACAAAAGGGAGAAGCTCTTGCAGATTCTCCTCTCCCCCTTTGAAAAAGGGGGATTAAGGGGGATTTTTCACTATAATACGTGGGTTCCTGGATTCCCGCCTACGCGGGAATGACAGATGTGAGTTCATTTTCATACATCGTTGGTGTCTCT
>JAUYHV010000063.1 GCA_030689845.1 Dehalococcoidia bacterium | reverse complement strand
CACCGTATTATTTGGTGAATCCTTCAACTAAATCATGCTTATGAGCATAAACCCTCTGAACAAGGTCCCCCGTGAAACCAACATATAGTGTTCCATTGCGTTTACTGGCCATAATGCACACAGAATAATCATTCATAATTATTACTGGATTCCGACTTTCGTCGTAATGGGTAAAAGAAGACGCATCAGGTGAACCCTTCATCGTATATGTCTTCATCTATGTACCTTCATTTTTTCTTACCCACTCAGTTTGAGAAGGAACCAATAAAATGTATGCTTTTATGTACACAAAGAGCTCTAAAGCGGTGGTTTGCAGCAGCGTACCGGATTTATTCACGAAAACAGTAGATAATTATTAAGTGGATTTTGTCTTGTGATAGGTTTCGAGTATATCCCCCACCTTGAAATCATCAAATTTATCTACTCCAACACCGCACTCCATCCCGGTGTTGACTTCTTTTACGTCGTCTTTGAATCGCTTCAGACTGCTGACGTTGGACTGGATTATCACTTTGCCATCCCGTTTTACCATTACTGACGACCCACGGGCAAATTTGCCTTCCCTGACAATAACTCCGGCAACCTTGTCCTTTTTACCGGCGGTGAAAACAGCCTTTACTTCCGCCCTCCCGTCTACCACGTTAATATAAACGGGCTCCAGCATTCCTTTCATAGCTTTTTCCACATCTTCTATGATGTGATAAATTACGGCGTAATTCCGGATATCAACGCCCTCCACATCAGCGAGGTTTTTGGCCCCGGGCTCTATACGGGCATTAAAACCTATGATAATTCCTTTTGAAGCAACAGCCAGCAACACATCGCTTTCCGTCATAGTTCCGCTGGCGGAGTGTATTATCCTTACTTTTACCTGATCGTTGGACAGCTTTTCCAGGGATAGTTTAATGGGCTCGATGCTGCCTTCGACATCGGTTTTCAAAATAATATTAAGCTCTTTAATCTGCCCTGAGGCAATCTGGGAATAAATGTCTTCCAGTTTGGCCGGTCTCTTGGAGGTGATGGCCTCTATCTGTTGTTCCAGGAGTCGGGAATCCAGTTTTGAACGGGCTTCTTTTTCACTCGATACCACTTCCAGGGCATCTCCGGCCCTGCAGACATTGTTTAGTCCCATGACAATAACCGGGGTAGACGGTCCAGCTTTTTTGACCCTTTTCCCTTTATCGTTGAGCATGGCTTTTACTTTACCCCATGTTTCCCCGGCAACGATGACATCCCCTGAAATGAGAGTGCCGGCTTGAATCAATACGGTAGCCATGGGACCACGGGTCTTGTCCATCTCCGCTTCTATTACGACTCCTACTGCCGGGCGGTCGGGGTTAGCTTTTAATTCGCTGACTTCAGCTACCACCAGGATATTTTCAAGCAAATCCGAGATACCCTCTTTCATTTTAGCGGATACGTTGACGCATATGACATCCCCGCCCCACTCTTCCAGGAGCAAGTTGTGTTCTCCCAGTTGCTGCTTTACCTTGTCGGAATTTGCTCCAGGTTTGTCTGTTTTATTAATTGCCACTAATATCGGAACACCTGCCGCTTTAGCGTGGTCTATGGCCTCGGCGGTCTGGGGCATTACTCCTTCATCGGCGGCAACAACGAGAATAGCTATATCGGTAGCCTGGGCGCCGCGGGCCCGCATGGCCGTAAATGCTTCATGACCGGGGGTGTCCAGGAAAGTGATAAGGTTTCCCTTAATTTCTACCTGGTATGCCCCTATATGCTGGGTTATGTTTCCAGCTTCGGTGTCGATAACGTTCGTTTCCCGAATGGCATCCAGCAGACTGGTTTTCCCATGGTCTACGTGGCCCATAATAGTCACCACGGGAGGTCTGGTAACCTGGTGCTCGGAAGGCTCTTCGTGGAAACGGTGGTACTTTTTCTCTTCCTTCTCGCCGGCCGTTTTCCCGGCTGTGTCGCTTTTTCCAGGCAGGGAAAACCCGTATTCTCCAGCCACGGCGGCTGCAACTTCGTAGTCCAGCACCTGGTTGATATGGGCCATGACCCCGTTACGCATGAGTTGCTTGATTACATCCACTCCGCTCACGTTGAGGAGCTCGGACAGTTGTTTGACCGTTAATGAGGGAGGAAGCTCTATGTACTTTACCGCTGGTTTTGCAGGTTCTTCAACTTTTTCTTCGGAAACCTGTGTTTCGCCGGCAGTTTTCGACTTGGTTACTGCTTTCTTCCTGTGAAAAGGTCGGCGTTGACGCATTATTTAATCTCCCTTTCAGGGACGCCGTCGTCCGTATTATTTATGTACTCGAGCAAAACCCTATAATCCATTGACGACAGTTTCCTTTTGAAGGTACTTTCCAGTTTTTTATTATTTATTATTTTTCCCCAGCAGGTCCTGTCGAAGCATAAATAAGCCCCTCTGCCGGCTTTTTTACCGGTATGGTCGATTTCCACCGTGCCCTGGGGGGTAAGGACCATGCGTGTCAGGTTTTGCTTGGCATCAGACCGGCGGCACGATATACACATCCGCTGTGGTATGTGCTTACTGTGTATGACCATAACATTTTTTGTCCGGCGGGTAAACCTGGCAGGAAAGGAATTATATACGGTTTTAAACGATCTCGTCTTCGTCGTCCAGGTAATCATTTTTTTCATACCTGGTCTTCTTGGGCTTGGTGCCTTCTTCCCTTTCCTTTTTAACGGTGCCTTTTTTCTTTGCTTTTTTGCCCCGGCCTTCGTCCGCCAGGGGACGTTGTGTCAAAATATCCTCGGCAAAACGCAATGACTTTTGCGTGGCCTGGGCGGTGGATTCCAGGGTAATCGGCTCCACAATGGGAAAAGGCTCTTCCGGGGTGGGGACGGGTGGTTCCTCGTGTCTCGCAGGTACATCGAAGGGTATTGCCATTTTCTGTTCCCCGGTCACGGAGGCTGCGACGGGTTGTTTTTCCAATTTGGCCAATATTGCCTCCCCCTCGGGATCAACCCTGGCTTTTTCATCTTCAGCGATGGTGGCGCTTTTGATATCTATTTTCCACCCGGTCAGCCTGGCAGCCAGCCTGGCGTTCTGCCCCTCTTTTCCGATAGCCAGCGACAGCTGGCGGTCGGGAACAACGACAGTAGCGGTTTTTTGCACAGGGGACACTCTCACGTTGAGAACATGGGCCGGGCTCAGGGCGTTGGCAATAAAGACCGAGGGGTCTTCGTCCCACAGGACCACGTCAATCTTTTCACCGCCAAGCTCATTGACTATATTTTGGATACGGATGCCCCGCTGCCCAACGCATGAACCAACAGCATCGACGCCGGGCTGACTGGCTGCGACAGCGACCTTACTGCGCTGGCCGGGTTCCCGGGCGATACGTTTTATTTCAACGGTGCTGTTCAAAGTTTCGGGCACTTCCATCTCGAAAAGCCGCTTCAACAAATTGCGGTGAGTACGGGATACGATTACCTGGGTCCCTTTAATTGTCCGGGCTACTTCAATAACAAAAACCCTTATCCTCTGCCCGATCCTGTAACGCTCGTTGGATATCTGCTCTGAGGGGGGCAGCAGGGCCTCGGTCCTGCCGAGTTCAAGGAAGATGTTTTTGGAGGGGTCTTTTCTCAGGATGGTGCCGGTTACTATGTCTTCCTGTTTTGTGGCATATTCTTCATATATGGCATCGCGTTCCGCTTCCTTAAGCCTCTGGAGAACCACTTGCTTAGCGGTTTGAGCGGCAATGCGCCCGGCTCCAGTCGGCAAGACCACTGGCACGGATAGGATTGTCCCGGTGGTGATATCCTTTTTTTGTTTCACTGCCTCGGACAGGCTGATCTCCACCTGCGGGTCTAACACGGTCTCAACTACGGCTTTTTCAGCGAAAAGCTTGAACTCTCCGGTGTTGGGGTCCACTCTGGCTATCACAACCTGGGTAATGGCAGCATTTTCTTTTTTATATGCCGATATCAGGGCCGTTTCTACGGCTTCGAGGACCACCTCCTTGGGAAGCCTTTTTTCCGCCGCAAGCTGGGTAATGGCAATTAAAAAATCGCTTTTCATAATTTACCGTTCAACCTGAACCTGAATTATTCTATTAAATTACCTTGATATACAACAAAAAAGTGGGATTCGCCCACTTTTAAGATAAAGATGTATATTAAGAACAATATAACACAGCCCCCACAATTATTCAAGGGGTATCAGCGCTGTCTTAATTCATGGACGAAGCTTAAACAACCTCATCTGGCTGTTGGGAACTTTGATGCACGGAGTTCAGTGTCGATCGAGGTCTGGATTGCCGGAACAATCACAGAAATAGCAGCAAGGGCAAATGGGATTGCCACGCTTTTCTGGCAATGATAGGCAAATGAAAATCGACTCAGGGATTATGGTGTTGGACCTGCCCCCCCCCGGCGGCAGAAAAAGCAATGCTGGCTAAACAGCCGTGGCGAACTCGCTACCTTTGCTTATAAGTTTCTTTGGCTCGATATAGACGCTTCTTTCCCTGTCGCGGCTGGTGTAGCCTATTTCCATGGCCTCTGTCCCGTGCTTTTTTGCAATGGTAATAACTTTTGGGGCATCGGCTTTCGGGACTACCAGGCAGAACCCTATGCCCATATTGAACACTTTAAACATCTCAGCATCGCTCACTTGCCCGATGTCCTGCATGAGGCCGAAAACGGCCGGAGGCCGGGGCCATTTCGTAATATTGAACCGTACAGAGGCTTTAACCCGGGTCAGGTTTAGGAGGCCGTCGCCGGTGATATGGAGCAGCGCCTTTACCTTTAAGTTTGAGCGAAGGATTTCCATGACCTCAGGCACATATATACGCGTCGGTTCCAGAAGCTCTTCCCCCAGGGTCCGTCCCAGCTCGGGGAAATATTTGTCATACTTGAACCCAGTATTTTTTAAAAGGATTTTCCGGGCCAGGGTCAGGCCGTTGCTGTGTATGCCGCTGCTTTTGAACCCGACGATGACATCGTTTTCCTCGATATCCTGGCCTACGATTATCCTGTCCAGGGGCACCAGGCCGACACAGGTCCCGGCTATGTCGAAGCCGTGTTCCCTCCTCACGCCTCTTATCATTTCCTTTACCTGGGCTATCTCCCCCCCGCAGATATTCACGTTGGCCATCCGTGCTCCTTCGTACAGGCCCTTGCCGATTTGTTCAATCATTCCGGGGATAATTTTTTGTACGGCTATGTAATCGACAAAGGAAAAAGGTTCCGCGCCCACGCAGATTATGTCGTTGGCATTCATGGCGACGCAGTCGATGCCGATGGTGTCATACTTGTTCATCATCTGGGCGATGATGAGCTTAGTCCCCACCCCGTCGGTGGAAAATGCCAGGCCGGAGTTATCGCCGATTTCCAGGACGTTAGCATAAAATCCCACGGGAAGACATACCCTTCCCTGTCCGGTCCGGAAGTCGAAGGTCTTGTTTACCCAGCGGAGCAGCCCGCTGAGGGCTTTTTCTTCCCCGGAGCTGTCAACTCCTGAACCCGGATAGCCCGCTTTTATGTTTTTCCTTTTGGTCCCTTTCCCAGGATTCATATTAACTGCCTTTTTTCATTAATATATCTTTTAAAAATCCGGTTATTCCCTCCAGGGGGACAATCCGGCTTTCTTTTTCGCCCCTTTTCTTTACCTCCACGGTGCTGTTTTTCAGTGTCCTGGGGCTGAGGGTGAGCCGGACAGGAATACCCAGCAAATCGGCATCGTTGAACTTCACTCCCGGGGACTCCATCCTGTCATCGTACAGGACTTCGAATCCCGCTTCTTCAAGCTCACGGTAAAGACGCTCGCCGGCTTCGGCGATCCCCTCTTTATCAATGAATATAGGTCCCAGGTAGACCTGGTATGGCGCTATGGGAACCGGCCAGATTATGCCCGCTTCGTCGTGGTTTTGCTCTATGGCTCCGGCCAGGATCCTGCCTATACCGATGCCGTAACATCCCATGATAATGGGCTTCTGGACGCCGTTCTGGTCCAGGTAATAAGCTCCCATTTTTTCGCTCAGGAAAGTACCCAGCTTGAAAACGTGCCCCACCTCAACTCCCCTGGTAATTAAGAGGCTCTCCCCGCATTTCGGACAGCCGTCCCCCTCCCGGGTCAGGGAAATGTCGGTCAATATGTCCGCATTGAAGTCCCGGGGATAGTTGACGTTTTTCAGGTGGCAGCCCGGTTTATTGCCCCCTGCAGCGAAATTGCTGCCCAGGGTCACCGACTCATCGGCCACCGACTTTATGCCTTTTAACCCGACAAGGGAAGCATACCCGGCTACAATCCCCGCTTGGCTAACCTCGTCTTCACGGGCCAGGCGGAGGTCCAGGCATTTAAGCGTGTTTTTCAGCTTAACTTCATTGACATCCACGTCTCCCCTGGTGGTGACGAAGACGAGATGGCCATCCGCCATATAAAAAACGGCTTTCAATGTGCGGTTTTCGGTGATGTTGAGGAAGCCTGCCACTTCGGCAATCGACGTAACTCCCGGCGTCTCTATTTCCTCGACGGGCAGCGGCTGGCCGCCTTCGACGGAAGTTCTTTTGCTGACAGCCTTCTCCAGGTTGGCGGCATACCCGCAGGACTTGCAGTAAAGGATTTCATCTTCACCGCTGTCGGCAATCAGCATGAACTCGTGGGACTCTTTGCCGCCTATGGCGCCGCTATCGGCTTCCACCATGATAAAGGGCAGGCCGCACCGGGTATATATGTTCTTGTAGGCCTGGACCATCTTCTGATAGGACTCTTCCAGGCCGGATTCGTCTGTGTCGAAGCTGTAGAGGTCCTTCATGGGGAACTCCCTGACGCGTAGGAGCCCCCCCCTGGGGCGGGGTTCGTCTCTGAACTTCGTCTGTATCTGATATAGCATCTGAGGGAGGTCTTTATAGCTCTGGACATGGTGGCGCACCAGGAAGGTGATTATCTCTTCGTGGGTAGGGCCGAGAATGAGCTTGCGTTGCCTGCGGTCATCCAGGGTGAAAAGGGTGCTGCCGAAGGCAAGGTGCCTGCCTGTCTTTTCCCAAAGCTCCAGGGGTTGAAGGGCAGGCATGAGCAACTCCTGTCCCCCGGCGTTGTCCATTTCCTCCCGGACGATTTGCTCAATTTTCCGAAGGGTCCGCAAGGCCAGGGGCAGGAAGGAATATATGCCTGCGGCTATGGGCTGGATCATGCCGCTGCGCAGGAGAAGCTGGTGGCTTATATTGTCCGCCTCGGCAGGTATTTCCCTCTGTCTCTTTCCGAAAAGCCTGCTTAAACGCAATGGTATACCCTCATATCAATAAATTTTGTTTAAAACGAAAAGAAAATGTACAGAAAATCCATGAAACAGATAAATATATCCCGGGATAAAACCCGCAACCGGGTTTTGTCGCCGGGGCACAGGCCTCTTTAATAATTCCTAATTATCACACAATTACGGGACAAAACCAATACTACTTATTTACTGTCCAATGGAAAAAAGAAAAAAGAGGAAAGTGAACAGGTAATAAAGCCTTCCGCGGAACGCCACAAATCCCCCTTAATCCCCCTTTATTAAAGGGGGATTAAGGGGGATTTGAAAGCACTTTTATAAGTTTCGCGGGAGTCTCGTAACATTCCCGGGTCGAAAGCCAGCCTGGCGGCTATTATGTTTTTCCGGTGAATTTATCGATTTCTTCCATCAGGGCCGGGAGAAAGTCCTTTTCGTCCACAGTGCGAACGGGTTCGCCTTTCCTGAATACCACACCCCTGCCTTTGCCGCAGGCCAATCCCACGTCGGCATCCCGGGCCTCCCCGGGGCCGTTTACGATACACCCCATGACGGCAACTTTTACCGGTGTGGACATGACGGCCAGTTTGGCTTCCACGGCCTGGACCAGTCCCATGATATCCACTTCCACCCGTCCACAGGAAGGGCAGCTCACCAGGGTTGGACCCTTTTCCCTGAGATTAAGACTTTTGAGTATCTCGAAGGCGGCAAAAACCTCGTCCTCCGGGCTGGCGGTTAGGGAGACGCGGATGGTATCCCCGATTCCCATGTAAAGCAAGGTGCCGAGCCCCACTGAACTGCGGATAACCCCGCTGCGAAACGGCCCCGACTCGGTTATTCCCAGGTGTAGTGGATAGGGAATTTTTTCAGCTATTAACTTGTAAGCCTCAACAGTTCCGGGGACATCGAAGGCTTTCAGGGATACTTTAATCAGGTCAAAGTCCAGGTCTTCCAGTAGTTGCACCTGCTTAACGGCCACCTCAACCATGCGGGATGCCAGGTTTTCTTCGTTCAGCCCTTCGGCTGCCCACCGGGGTAAACTGCCGGCGTTGACCCCTATCCGTATCGGGACTTCCCGGTCCCGGGCTTCTTTTGCGACTGCTCCTACCTTGTCCGGCTCTCCAATGTTGCCGGGGTTCAGGCGCAGGCCATGCACCCCTGCATGGAGAGCTCCGAGAGCCAGGCGGTAGTCAAAGTGGATATCAGCTATCAGAGGCACTTTTGCCTGCTTTAGTATAGCTGGCAGCGCCTCTACTGCTTCCATGTCCGGAACAGCCAGGCGCACGATCTCACAGCCGCAATTTTCCAGGTCTTTGATTTGCCGTACTGTAGCGGCGATATCCTGGGTGGGAGTCTTCGTCATGGATTGAACTACAACCGGCGCGTCGCCGCCTATGACCACATCGCCTATTTTTATCGGTTTACTTTTACGCCGTATGTACACTGGAAACCTCGGGTTTTTTAAACATCAAACCAAAGATACCGGGATAACGTTAAGGGCACACCTGAAAAATTCTGAACCGGGTCCAGGCCGACTGCAATATTTCGGGTTATCGAAGGAATGATATTTAAGGTTAAGTTCTATTATCATTTCAGCAGCACTTTTCAGGTTAGGTGGGTTTTATCAGGAAAGCAATCCGCGGCTTTTCTTGAAAAACACCCTGACCGGGTTTTGTAACGTAAAAAAAATAGGCTTAAATACCGTAGGGAGCTAAGGGAACAGGCTGTCCCCGGATACTAGCCTCATAACGTCGAAATAGCTTACCAGCAGGACCAGGGATATCAACATGGCAAATCCGATGAAGTGGACGATGCGTTCTCTGGCGGGAGAAATCCGCTTTCCCCGCATGAAAAATTCCAGGAATACGAATACCAGGCGTCCACCGTCCAGGCCGGGGACAGGCAGCAGGTTGACTATGGCCAAGTTAATGCTAATTATGGCCGTGAAAGCGAGAAGGGGGCCTAATCCTGCCTGGGCTACAACTCCTGTAAATCGTGCTATGCCGATTGGTCCCGATACCTCAGGAGCCTGCTTTGTAATAAACCAGCCAGCGATCTCGTTGCGGAATAAAACCAGCGTATCCCATGTAGTCTTAATCCCAAGAGGTACTGCTTCCCAGACAGGCTTGGTTTCTTTGGCGCCGGTCATCTCCGGCGGGCTGAGTAAAATTCCTATAGCGCCCTGCTCAGAGGGCGGATTCAAGCGCGGTACCAGGGTTACCGTCCTGGGCGCCTCCTGGCTATTTTTCAGGAGAAGTTTTATCTCTTTTCCCAGGTTACGCCGGATGTTAATCGTCAGGTCCGCCCGGTTTTTTACCTCGGCGCCGTTTATCTCCAGGATGACGTCTCCCGGCTGGATTCCCGCCGCGGCGGCGGGGGAGTCCGGGGATACCGACTCAACCCGCACCTGCTCGGAAAACACGGGGTGGGGGACCATAAAACTGGCGGTAAAAAGAAAAAACGGCAGCACCAGGTTCATAAGGGAGCCGGCGCTTAAAACAAGGATCCGAATTCCCTTATTTCTGCTTGCCAGGCTCCTTTTTTCCTTTGGGTCTTCCTCACCGAGTAAACGGCAGAAACCTCCAAGGGGGACCATGTTCAGGGTATATTCGGTTTCCCCTACCTTAAAGCCAAAAATCTTCGGCGGGAAGCCCAGGCCGAATTCTTCTACTTTGACCCCTGCCAACTTCGCCGTGATGAAATGGCCAAACTCGTGGACCAGGATAAGGAGAATAAGGACCCCGGCGAAAGAGACAATGGTTAGCATGCCGATACCGCAGCCAGGTTAAAAGTTTGTCTTCGCGCCCAGGCATCGGCTTCCATAATGTCATCTAAGCCCGGAACGGCAATACCTTTGTGGCTATCCAGCACTTTTTCCAGCAGTGCGGGAATGTCGGTGAAGCCGATTTTGCCTGCTAAAAAAAGGTCTACCGCGATCTCGTCGGCGGCGCTGACAGCTGCCGGGAAAGTTCCTCCCCGTAACCCTGCCTCCCGGGCGAGGCGTAAGCAGGGGAATTTGTCCACGTCGGGATTTTTAAAAGAGAGGCTTTTTACCGTGTTGAAATCAAGGTGGGGAAGCCCGGGATTGGGCAATCTCCGGGGGTAAGTCAGGGCTAATTGAATGGGTATCCTCATGTCCGGGCTGCCCAACTGGGCCTTTATGGACCCGTCCCGAAATTCCACCATGGAGTGAATAATACTTTCCGGGTGAATAATTACGTCTATATCGGAATACGGTATCCCGAAAAGCCAGTGGGCTTCAATAATCTCAATGCCCTTGTTAAACAGGGTGGCAGAATCTATTGTAATTTTTTTGCCCATTTTCCATGTGGGGTGGTGGAGAGCGTCCTCTCTGGTGACTCCGGTAAGCTCTTCTTTGCTGTAGCCGTGGAAGGGGCCTCCCGAAGCCGTGAGAATCAAACGGGAGACATTGCTTGCTGTATCCCCTGAAGCATTTTCTCCCCAGAGGCACTGCCAGACTGCGCTGTGCTCGCTATCCATGGGCAGGATAGGAACGCCCTTAACCCGGGCTTTCTCCATCACTATACGTCCGGCCATGACCAGCACCTCTTTATTTGCCAGGACGATTTCCTTACCGGCATCTATAGCGGTCAGGGTAGGTAAAATCCCCGCCACGCCTGTTGTTGCTACTACGACAGCATCAACTCCGGTTTGGGCAACCATCTCTTCCATGCATACTAATTCAGGTTTTTTCCCTGAAAGACGGCCGCTTATAGCTGCCGTGAAAGTTTTGTCGTTTGGCTCCCCGATGCTTATGAATTCAGGATGAAACTCCTGTACCTGCCGGGCCAGCAGCGTCGTGTTACCCCCCGCTGCCAGGCCGGTAATTTTAAATTCATCGGGGAATGCCCGGACAACATCCAGTGTCTGCCTGCCAATTGAGCCCGTTGAGCCGAGAATAACCAGTGATTTCATAATACTACAAACATTATATAATAATATGACACCACACCTGCAAAAATCATGCTGTCAACCCTGTCTAACAGGCCGCCGTGCCCGGGCAGGATAATGCCTGCATCCTTAACTCCGGCTCCCCTTTTGAACATAGATTCCACCAGGTCTCCCAACTGGGCGAAAATGCCTATCAAAATTCCCAGGGCAATCTGGTGGTAAAAGCTAATTCCCAGTTTCAGAAACGCAGATAATATAAAGACAGAAGCGATAGACGCAAAAAATCCTGCTATAGAACCTTCCCAGGTTTTCCCCGGGCTGAGACGGGGATACATTTTCTTTTTCCCGAAATATTTACCAATGAAATACGAGGCCGTATCACAGCCAAAAGTGGTGAAAAGGATTAATGTAACGAATTCCCTTCCGCTATCAAAATCCAATAACGCTACGTAGCGGCTTAAAAACCATCCGATGTAGAAGATCCCCGCGAGGTTCCAGGCCCACTCCCTGAGCAATCCGGTATCGGAACGGCGCAAATTAAAAAGAAGGGAAAAGACAACAGCCGTAGTAATAAGGACGGGTAATGCCAGGGGGTTCCGGAAGAGGGGGCTTAAAACGAACAGCCCTGTCCATAGAAGCCCGAATATTTTCGGGGGAAGGGCTTTATCGGAAATCCCGAGTTTGTAAAACTCGTGGAAGGATACCAGTGCTCCGAAAGCGAAAAGAAAACTTAGCCATGGTCGCCCGAGCCATAGGAATAGTATAAGGATTGCCAATGCCCATGCCGCGGTAATAAGCCTTTTTTTTAGCATGGTCAGGAGGTTTCTTTGCTAACGGCGCCCTTTTTCACTGTGCGATTTAGCAGCTTTCTTGGTTCCAGCGCTCCGAAGCGGCGCTCCCTCAGACTGTAGGCCAGCAGAGCTTCTTCCACTTCCCCCCTGCCAAAATCCGGCCAGAACGTGGGTACAGAGTAGTATTCGCTATATGCAGATTGCCACAGCAGGAAGTTACTGAGGCGCATCTCTCCGCCTGTTCTGATTATCAGGTCCGGGTCCGGGATTCCGTTGGATGACAGGTAGTGGTTAAAAAGCTCTTCAGTTATTTCTTCGGCCGGAATGCCTTCCCTGACAATCCGGCGAACGGTCCCGACGATTTCTGCCCGACCGCCGTAATTAAAGGCGATGCACACTGTTATTCGGTGATTATCTTTTGTTATTTCCAGCGCCTCTTTTACCTTTTTCTGAAGCCTGGGGTTGAGGCCGTCCAGGGTTCCCATGTGACAGATTCTGGCGCCTTTTTCGTGGAGTATCTGCGTTTCCCTGTCAATTACCCTCTCCAGGATTTTAATCAGACCGCTGACTTCCCGTTTCGGCCGGCTCCAATTTTCCGTTGAAAATGCGTAGAGAGTTAGATACTTAACATTGTAGTCTGCCAGTATTTCGATGACCTGCCTTATGTTGTCCGTGCCTGCCCTATGCCCGCCGAGGCGGGGCAGACCGTGTTCTTTAGCCCAGCGCCCGTTGCCGTCCATAATGATGGCGACGTGGTTGGGCAGAGGCTCAATGTTTAACATGGTTCGCTAAATCGCATCGTTATCAACCGGTTTATCCAAAGGGAAACCCCTGACCCAGGTACTATAAAAACACCACGTTACCGAAGTCCGAGTTCCCTGGAAATAACCAGTTGCTGTATTTCCGAAGTCCCTTCCGTTACGGTAAATAACCTGGAGTCGCGGAAAAAGCGCTGCACCGGCGAATCCATTGTAAAGGCATATCCGCCGTGAATTTGCATGGCTTCATTAGCTACTTCCACGGCTACCTCGCTGGCAAACAGTTTGGCCATTGAGGCTTCTTTAACAGCATCGTTCCCCTGGTCCATTAACCAGGCTGCTTTATAGGCCATCAAGCGGGCAGCTTCGATATTCGTTGCCATGCGGGCCAGCTTGAAGGCGATAGCCTGGTTCTTATAGATTGGTTGTCCGAACTGTACCCTCTCCTGTGAGTATTTCAAAGATGCCTCGAAGGCTCCAACGGCCAGGCCGACGCTCCGGGCGGCGTGAATTACACGTCCACCGGCCAGGGCTTCCACTATATAGCGGAACCCTTTACCCTCTTCCCCTACAAGGTTTTCCAGGGGGACTTTGCAGTCTTCAAAAGAGAGTTCCCCGGTTTCGGAAGAACGGAAGCAAACTTTTTCCAGCGAACGGCAGGTATAGCCCGGGGTATCGGTGTCGAGAACAAAAAGGCTTATGCCCCTCGGTCCTTTGCTTTTATCCGTAGAAGCAGCCACCAGGACAAACTCGGCCACGGGGGCGTTGGTGATAAACATTTTCGTACCGTTCAGAACGTAATGGTCACCTTTAAGAACAGCCGTCGTCTGGATGTTGGCAGCATCGGATCCGGCATCGGGTTCCGTAAGGCCGAAAGCACCCAGTTTCTCCCCCTTCAGGGACGGGACCATGTATTTTTGTTTCAGGTGGTCGCTGCCGTGGTTGTAGATGGACATGATGGAATTTTCGGTGCCAATGATGATTCCAGCGGAAATGCCGACGGCAACACGGGCAATTTCTTCGATGGAGATACACCCTCCAACTTTACCGAGACCGGCGCCGCCATACTCTTCGGGGTAGTCTACACCGAGGTAGCCGAGGGCAGCCATTTTTTTCAGTATTTGCTTGGGGAATTTTTCTTTTTTCTCATACTCTTCAACTAAAGGAGAGATTTCTTTCTCGACAAAGTCTCGGAAAGCATCGCGAAACATTTTTTGTTCTTCTGAAAATTCAAAATCCAATGTGAACCTCCGTTAGCTTTCTATTAATTCGCTTTCCTTGTATTTCCCTATTTTTTCCGCTTCGGTGATGAATCCGTCAGTTAACTTCTGTAATTTGTCCTGGGCTCTCTTCTCCTCGTCGGCAGAGACCTCCTTGTTTTTCTCAAGCTTTCGAAGTTCTTCCAGGGCATCCCGCCTGACATTTCTCAGGGCAACGCGGCCTTCTTCAACCCGGCTGTGAACAACTTTTACCAGGTCTTTTCTGCGCTCTTCGGTAAGGGGTGGAACCGGCAGGCGGATTACGGAACCGTCATTTGCAGGATTTAACCCGAGGTCGGATTTCAGGATCGCTTTTTCAATCGCCCCCAGGGCAGCCCGGTCCCAGGGTTGGATTAAAATGGTCCTGGAGTCCGGAATGGAAACGCCTGCAATTTGCTGAATAGGTGTCGGGGAACCGTAATAGTCAACCCGTACATGTTCCACGATGTTCGGACTGGCTCTTCCGGTGCGGATGGAGGCAAGTTCTCTTTTCAGGGCGTCCAGGGATTTATTCATACGGTTTTCTGTGCCCAGAAGCACGTCGTCTATCATATTTACGCCTCGCTACTTACCAGAGTGCCGATAGCTTCTTTCGTAACAGCTCTCTCGATACTGTCAGGTGACATAAGATCGAATACTATGATGGGGAGGTGGTTTTCCATGCATAAAGATAAAGCGGTGGTATCCATAACCGCCAGGCGCTGGTTTATGGCTTCAAGGTGGGTGATATGGTCGTATTTTTTCGCTCCGGGGTTTTTTACCGGGTCGGAATCGTAGATGCCATCCACGTAGTTTTTTGCCATCAAAAGGACTTCCGCTCCAATCTCAATAGCCCGGAGGGCTGCGGCTGTGTCTGTGGTCATATAGGGGTTACCTGTACCGGCTGCGAAAATAACCACCCTGCCTTTTTCCATGTGCCTGATGGCACGCCGCCTTATATACGGTTCAGCAACTGCCTGGATATTAATGGCGGACTGAGTTCTGGTGACTACTCCCTCCTTTTCCATGATATCCTGGAGGGCAAGAGCATTCATAACAGTTGCCAGCATACCGGCATAATCGGCTGTCACCCGTTCGATTCCCGATGCTTCTGCGTTAGCGCCGCGCCAGATATTGCCGCCGCCTATTACTATCGCCACCTCCACCCCGGATTCCAGCACTTTTTTCAGTTGCCGGGCAATAGATTTGAGCACCTGCGTATCGATGCCAAATTCTTTACCTCCGGAGAGGGCTTCACCGCTAATCTTGAGCATGACTCTTTTATATCCTGATGAAGCCATCCCTTAATCACTCTCCGATGGTAAATTTTGCGAATCTTCTGACTTGAATATTTTCTCCGGTTCTGGCAATGGTTTCGTTGATTAAGTCTTTGATGGTTTTACCCGGATCCCTGATGTAGGGCTGCGACAGCAGGCAGTCTTCCCCGGGTTTGGCGTCTGTCCCCTGGGGAATGTCCTCTTCGCTGACATATTTTGGACACTGGGCGGCAACCTGCATCGCCAGTTCGTGGGCTAACTCCTTGAATTCATCTGTCCTGGCTACAAAATCGGTTTCTGAATTCAACTCAATAAGGGCTCCAACTTTCCCACCGGGGTGAATGTAGGCTTCGACTATTCCCTGGACTGTCGTCCTGCCGGCTTTCTTCTCCGCTCTGGCAAGTCCTTTTTTCTTGAGAATGGCTTCAGCCTTTTCGATATCACCCACGACCTCTGACAAGGCATTGCGGCACTCCATGATGCCTGCGCCGCACTTTTCTCTGAGTATTTTTATAGAAGCTGTGGAAACTTCCAAGATATTCTCCTTATTTAAATGGCTTCTTCGGGGTTTTCGTCTTCAGGGGTAAAGCTGTAAATCTGGGTGCCAGGTTCTTCCTCCACAGGCTGGGCCTGTTCCAGACCGGCATTATCCGGCGCGATTCCCTCTCTCATGGCCTGACCTTCCAAAACGGCATCGGCCATCCGGCTGCAAACCAGCCTGATTGACCTGATGGCATCGTCATTTGAAGGGATAGGGTAGTCTATCTCATCGGGATCACAGTTGCTGTCAACCATGGCAACAATGGGAATATTGACCCGTTTTGCCTCGGCTATGGCGATCCGTTCCTTGGAGGGGTCGATGATAAACAATACACCGGGAAGAGCAGTCATTTCCTTGTATCCTCCCATGTTGCGGTTTAATTTCCCAATCTGGTCTCCAAGTTTTTTCGCCTCTTTTTTTGTCAACTGGCTGAATTCGCCTCTAATCATTTTATCTTCCAGTCGGACCAGGTAGTCTATCCGTCCCTGGATGGTCGGGAAATTGGTCAGCATGCCGCCGAGCCAACGCTGGTTGACGTAATACGAACCACACCTTTTTGCTTCCTGTTCCACTGATTCCTGGGCCTGTTTCTTTGTGCCAACAAACAGGACCGGGCCACCGTTAGCCACGGTCTCCCGGACGAAGGAACTGGCCATCTCAAGCAGTACCATGGTCTGCTGTAAGTCGATAATGTGAATCCCATTCCTCTGGGTGAATATAAAAGGCTTCATGTGGGGATTCCAGCGACTGGTCTGGTGCCCGAAGTGGGCTCCAGCTTCCAGTAAAGCCTTTATGCTGACAAAATTTGCAGTTTCCTGAACCATATCCCTCCTGTTATCAAGATAGATAGCACATTTTTTAACTTGACAAGTATATCACAGTGATTGAACAGGGGCAACCGTTCGAAATAAACACCTTATTTTTGTCCCATAGCGGTGGAACATGATTCCATTTCCCCGGGGGTTTGAAATATAATATCAAAGGACGATTTTTTAGTTATTCTGTTAAAATCATTCCGTTAAATGTATTCTATCGATGATTTTTTTGTCAGTATATGAAAGAATTAACCTATGACCATTATTAATGATTCCGGCCAGGGGAATATGAAAAATACCGTTGAGAACCTCAGGGAGGCCATTAACTACCACAACTACAGGTATTATGTCCTTGACAGCCCGGAGATCAGCGATGCCGAATACGACCGGTTGATGCGGGAGTTGAAAAAATTGGAGGAAGAATATCCCCACCTGGTTACACCGGATTCTCCTACCCAGCGCGTGGGTGCATCACCTGTCGAGGCTTTCGGCGTTGTGGAGCACCCCTCTCCTTTGCTCAGCCTGGCCAATACCTTCAGCGAAGGGGAGTTGATCGAGTGGAACAACCGCATAATCAAGCTTTTGGGAAGTCAACATCCCACTTTTGCCTGTGAATTGAAGATGGACGGACTGGCAGTTGCTCTAACCTATGTGAACGGACTTTTGCAGCACGGGGCAACGAGGGGTGACGGTTTCAGGGGGGAAGACGTAACACAAAACCTGAGAACTATCAAAAGTTTACCGCTCTCGGTAAGTAAAGAAGCGCCACCCAAATTCGAAGTCCGCGGGGAAGTGTATTTACCGGTTAAAGGATTTAAGAAATTGAATGATACCCGGGCTGCAGAGGGTTTGCCCCTTTTTGCCAATCCCCGCAACGCCGCGGCAGGGTCGCTGCGGCAACTGGATCCCCGGGTCACCGCCCGCAGGCCCCTGGATATTTACATATACGGCTTGGGATATGCCGAGGGTAAATCCGTTCCCTCCAGTCACCTGGAAATCATGGAGTACCTGAAATCGCTGGGCTTTAAAGTCAGCCCGTACAGTAAATATTGTGAAAACATCATGGATGTGGAGGGCTATCACAGCTACTGGGCCGGGCACAGGGGGGACCTGCCTTTCGAAGTGGACGGTGTAGTGGCTAAAGTAAATACCCTTAGCCTGCAGGTTGAGCTGGGGGATGTGGGACGGGAGCCCAGGTGGGCAATTGCCTATAAATTCCCGGCTGTCCAGGGCACAACCAGGTTGATAAATATAGGTATAAGCGTGGGACGGACGGGGACTCTCAATCCCTATGCCATCCTGGAACCTGTGTCCATAGGCGGGGTTACCATACGCCAGGCAGCATTACATAATGCTGAAGATATTGGGCGGAAAGACATCCTTATCGGTGATACGGTTATAGTTCAACGCGCCGGCGAGGTCATACCGGAAGTCGTGGGCCCCGTTGTCAGTAAGAGGACAGGGCAGGAGAAGAAATTTGTCATGCCTTCCCGGTGCCCCGAATGCGGCACGGAAATAGTAAAAACAGAGGGTGAGGTGGCTGTCCGCTGCCCCAACCTGAACTGCCCGGCCCAGGTGCAGGAACGGCTGCAGCATTTTGTTTCCCGGGGAGGAATGGATATCGAAGGTGTCGGAGAAAAGCTGATTGCGGCGCTTTTGAAAGAGGGTTATGTCAGTGACGTGGCCGACTTTTATTCTCTAACCGCAGAGCAGTTGTTGAAGGTGGAACGCATGGCCGACAAGAGCGTTGCCAACATCCTTGAGTCAATAAAAAACAGCAGGGAAAGACCCCTGGCCCGGCTAATCTTCGCCCTGGGGATTTTACATGTGGGAGAAGAGATGGCTGCCACCCTGGCCCGGCATTCCGGCAGCCTGGATAAACTTGCCGGAGCGGACACGGAGGAACTTTTGTCTATACCCAACATCGGACCGAAAATAGCTGACAGTATCAGAGAATTTTTCAAAGAAGAGAGGAACCTGAAAACTATTGAAAAACTGAGAGCGGCAGAGGTAAAACTGGAAGAGAAAACCGTGGATGTGGGGTCCCTCCCTTTAAAAGGGAAGGAATTTGTCTTAACGGGGAAACTGGAACATTTCACGCGCCCGCAGGCGGAGGCCCGCATAAAAGAGCTCGGTGGTGGAGCTGGGGACAATGTGACCAGGAAGACAGGTTACCTTGTATACGGAGCGGATCCTGGTTCAAAGCTGCAAAAGGCGCGTTCCCTCGGGGTAAAGGTGTTAGAAGAAAGCGATTTTATCGCGCTGCTGGAAGAAGCTTCAGGGCAGGTCCGCTCTGGTCCCGATAAATCGGGACTCTCCCGCCGAGCGGGATCCCGCAGAGCGGGGTCGGAACGGAGCGGACTCTCACAAAGCGGAGTAACATCCTGATGCAGCTATTTGTGGGCCTGGGTAATCCGGGAAAGCTATATGCAGGAAACCGCCATAACGTTGGATTTATGGTTTTGGACGGGTTTTCGAAGCAGCACAGGATGTCGTTCAAGGAAAAAGCGAACAGGGCAGAAATAGCGAAGGGGGTAGTGGAAAGCTGTTCCATAGTGCTGGCGAAACCCCAGACAAGTATGAATATAAGCGGCCTTTCCGTTAGCGGTCTGGTCCGGCGATACCAGGTGTCCCCATCGGACTTGCTGGTGGTATGCGATGACCTGGACCTGCCCCTGGGCAAAATACGTTTGCGCCCCGGAGGAAGTTCAGGGGGGCATAACGGTCTTCAGTCCATAATAGATACCCTCGGTTACGATAATTTCCCCAGGCTCAGGATGGGCATAGGACGTCCTGAAGGGTATGTGACGGATAATGCCGTGATCGACCATGTTCTCGGTGAGTTTAAACCCGAGGAATTGCCCGTGATAAACGATGGGGTAGCAAGGGCGGCTGAAGCCTTATTTTATATATTGCAGAAAAACCTCAATGCCGCCATGAATAAATATAATTCCGGTTGAAACAACAGGTCCCGGGGGGAATTTGTCACTGCTCCGGAGGGATGGGAAGATGCGAGAAAGGGAGAACAGATGGTTGCTTCGTGCCTGTATTTCGGGTTTGTTGAGCGTGCGTTTTCTTGACATTTATCTCAGTAAGGCTTACTATTTAAGTTTAGTTACCAATTTATTCAACGCATATATCTGACCTGAAAATATCCAGAAGAAAGAGAGGTGATAGTGTCAGCCTTTATCATAATATTTATATCTTTGGCGTGTTTAATCGCCGGCGGCGCCGCTGGGTTATATGTGAAGCAGATAATGGCAACAAAGAAGTTTCAACAAGCCCAGAAGCAGGCCGAATCGATTATTGAAGAGGCCAAAACCAAAAATAAGGAAATACTTCTTGAGGCTAAAGAACAGGCCATTAAGTTACGAAACTCTGCGGAAGTAGAATACAGAGACAGGCGTTCTGATATAAACCGCCTGGAAAGACGTTTGACCCAAAAAGACGAGAACCTTGACAGGAAGATGGAAGCGGTCGAACGGCGGGAACATAACCTGGTTGCAAAAGAAAAGGAAGCACAAGGCATTAGAGCGAATTTGGATGAGTTGAAGAAGAAGGAGTTACAGCAACTTGAGGTCATCTCAGGGATGACCAGCACGGAAGCGAAGCAGCAGTTGATGTCAAGATTGGAAATTGAAGTTCGCGAAGAAGCGTCTCGAAAAGTAAAGGAGTGGGAGTCCCAGATAACCGAGGAAGCCGACGAAAAAGCCCGGAAGATAGTGAGCGCCGCTATTCAGAGGTGTGCAACCGACGTAACTTCCGAGGTAGCTATTTCGACAGTGCCGTTGCCCAGTGACGAGATGAAAGGAAGGTTGATAGGCAGGGAAGGCCGCAACATAAGGGCACTGGAACATGCAACGGGGGTTGACCTTATTATTGATGACACACCCGAAGCAGTCACATTAGCCTGCTTCGATCCGGTCCGCCGTGAAATAGCGCGGGTGGCCTTAACTAAACTTATCCTCAACGGCCGGATTCATCCAGCGAGGATTGAGGAAGTAGTCGAAAAAGCAAAGAGCGAGGTGGATGAGACAATTAAGTCTGAGGGGGAAAAGACTGCTTTGAAGGCAGGTGTTCCGGGGCTGCATCCGGAATTGATAAAGCTCCTTGGACGGTTGAAGTTCCGCACCAGTTACGGGCAAAATGTTCTTCAGCACAGCCTGGAGGTGTCTTATTTAGCCGCTATGATGGCGAATGAGATAGGGTTTAATCATGACTTAGCAAAAAGAGCGGGGTTACTGCATGACATAGGAAAAGCTGTGGACCACCAGGTTGAAGGTCCCCATGCCAGTATTGGAGCCGACCTGGTCAAGCAGTGGGAGAAATCCGAGCAGGTCGTTGCAGGTATCGCTGAGCACCATGGAGAAACCAGTGATTTCAGTACCATCGGTTTCATTGTGTCAGCAGCAGATGCCATTAGCGGAGGCCGCCCCGGCGCCAGGGGTGAGTCTCTGGAACATTATTTAAAAAGGCTGGAAAACCTTGAAGCCATTGCTAACAGTTTCGAGGGAGTTGAAAAATCCTATGCTATCCAGGCAGGCAGGGAAATACGCATCCTGGTAAAGCCAGATAGTATTGACGACCTTGGCTCGCTGAGAATGGCGCGGGACATCGTTAAAAAAATACAGGATAATCTGGAATATCCAGGTCAGATAAAAGTAACCGTCATACGAGAGACGAGAGCCGTTGAATATGCAAAATAGAAAGTGATACCGTGCGTATCCTGGCTATTGGTGACGTAATAGGCAGGCCTGGCAGGGAAGCAGTGAAAAAACTGCTGCCAGGCCTGCGTGTTGAATACTCCATCGACTTTGTTATTGCCAATGCAGAAAACTCTGCCGGCGGACTCGGTGTTACCCCGGAAACTGCCCAGGAACTGGTACTGGGAGGGGTGGATGTTCTTACCTCGGGGAACCACATTTGGAACCATAAAGAAATCGTCCCCCACCTTGACAATTCTCTTCCTATAATCCGTCCCCTGAATTTCCCTCCGGGTGTTCCAGGGCGGGGTTACATGCAAAAAGGAGATGTGCTGGTCGTAAACCTTCTCGGCCGGACTTTTATAGGTCATTTTGATTGCCCCTTCCAGGCGATGGATAAGCTTTTAGCGGGTATTGGGGGCGGTTGCAGGACTATCATCGTTGACCTTCACGCCGAGGCTACCGCGGAGAAAGGGGCTATGGGCTGGTACCTTGATGGCAGGGTAAGCGCAGTAGTGGGCACCCATACCCATGTTGGAACCGTAGATAGCCGTATTCTCCCCGGGGGTACGGCATTTATTACAGATATAGGGATGGTGGGTCCTGAAGAATCAGTAATCGGAGACGAAACCGAGTCGGTTATCGACCGTTTTCTAAAAAAGATGCCCCGCCGGATTTCTGTAGGGCGGGGAAACACCATTTTCAATTCCGTGCTGATGGATATAGACGACGAAACGGGAAAAGCACGCAGCATTACCCGCCTGGACAGGCTGTTGACGGGTAATTAGGTTAATCCATTATGGCAGTTGACCTTCACATGCACAGCAACGCTTCGGACGGGCGCTACAGCCCGGCGGAACTGGTTTCCCTTGCTGTAAAGGCCGGATTAACCGTAATGGCTTTAACCGACCACGATTCCACTGAAGGCGTTGCCCGTGCTCTTGAAGAAGCCGGGAAATACCCCCGATTAAAATTGATACCCGGTGTGGAGATAGGCACAGATGTCCCCCACGGAGAAGTCCATGTCCTGGGGTACTTCATAGATTATGAAGATAAAGAACTGAAAGAAAAGCTGGCGGATATGCGGAATTCAAGGGGTCACCGCGCCACGAGGATGATAGCCAAACTGTACAACCTGGGCATGGACATAGAATGGAGACGCGTCCTGGAGTTAGCAGGGGATGGCTCTGTTGGCCGGCCTCATGTTGCCCTGGCCATGGTGGAAAAGGGATATGTCGGCTCTTTCAAGGAAGCGTTTGATAAGTATATCGGCCGCGAAGGGCCTGCCTACGCGGAAAGAGACAAGATGACCCCGGAAGAAGCGGTTGAACTTATCATAAAAGCAGGCGGCATAGCCGTCCTGGCCCACCCCTACACTGTATCGGGGCTGGAAAAAATGCTGGCTGAGATGAAAAAGGCGGGGCTGGCAGGAGTAGAAGTCTACAGCCCGGGAGCAACGCCCGACGAGGTAAAAAAGTTCCACCGGCTGGCCAAAGGGCTCGGTCTTTTAATTACCGGCGGCAGTGATTTTCACGGACTGGATACGGGTTCCGATGTTCCTCTTGGACAATTTCACGTGCCTGACGAGTGTGCAGAGGCGTTGTTAGCCAGGGAGAAAAGCAGGCGGGTGAAATAATGGAGTTAAATGTTTATTAAGAGGCTCCCGCGAAACTTTTAAAAGTGCTTTCAAATCCCTCTATTTCCCCCTTTATTAAAGGGGGATTAAGGGGGATTTTGTGGCGTTTCGCGGAAGGCTTTTATTAATTCTGGCAACGGATTATTTGAATGGAAATTTTCCCCGTTGTATTGATTCTATCTTCTTACCTGGTTGGCTCGTTTCCAACGGCTTTCCTGGCAGGCAGGTGGTTCGGGAAAAAAAATATAACAAGGACGGGCAGCGGCAGTTCGGGAGCATCCAACGTATGGCACAAAGTGTCCAGGAAAGTTGCAGTTGGTGTAATTCTGGTAGATGTGATTAAAGGCTCTCTCCCCGTGATTGTCTGTAGAATATTTAGTTTGGACATCCCGGTCCAGGTCGCCTGTTCCCTGGCGGTCCTGGCGGGGCATAACTGGTCGGTCTTCTTGCGCTTCCTCGGAGGCCGGGGGCTTGCTACGATTGTGGGATTCCTGATATTGTTAGCGCCGAAAGAACTCGCGATATCCGGGATTTTGGTGATAGCCGGTATCCTGCTGAAAAATGTACCATTGTTTGCCGTTCTGGCAATTTTTTCCATACCGGTTTTTAGCCTTTATTTTGGACGGGAGCCCGTTATACTGCTCGGAGAAATAATAATGGTCTTCCTGGTAATAGCAAAAAGGTTGGAAGCCAATAAAGGGTTTGGAGTTGCAGGAGGGAAGTGGTTGGAGGTCATGGGCTGCCGCCTGCTGTTTGACAGGGATATAAGGGATAGAGAGACATGGATAAACCGTGGTTAGATACTTCAGAGAGAGACAAACAATGAAGTGTGCCGCTCATCCCTCCGTTGAAACCGGGCTGAAATGCGGTAAATGCGAGAAGCCGATCTGCCCCAGGTGCCTGGTGATGACGCCGGTAGGGACCCGGTGTAAGGAATGTGCCGCCGTAAGGCCACTTCCTGTTTATGATGTTTCTCCCGTTTATTATTTAAGAGCCGTCGGAGCCGGATTAGGCGGGGCAATAGGCATAGGGTTAGTGTGGTATTTTATTTCACTATTTTCATCTCACTTTTTTTTCGGCCTGTTACAGATATTGCCTGCGATGGGCGCCGGATACCTTTTGGGCATCATTATAAGCCGGGCAGTTAACAGGAAAAGGGGCCGGTGGCTGGCAGTGATAGGGGGTGGTAGCTTCCTTCTTTGTTATTCCATTTATACTTTCCTTTGGACAGGAGGCCTTTTAGCAACTTCGATGCTTTTTTCCTGGATAGGCGGATTATGGGAACTGGCAGCCCTGGTTATCGGTGGTTATTTTACCGTGGATAAATTGAGGTGAGGGTAACTGGCGGTTTCTTTCTCTTCTTTAAATATTAACTATTATTTTTCGCGTTTGCTTTTCACTGAGACCGGATAATGTAGTAGAAGCATCAATACCCTCTCCGTTTCAGCAAAAAACTGAAGCCCCAGCAGTTTGTTGTTTTTTACAAACGTTACTGCTAAAATTACCTCGCCTTTTGACATGATGAAGGGACGAATAATGGTTCCTTCTCAAAATGAGTGTGTAAGAAAAAATGAAGGTACATAGATGAAGACATATACGATGAAGGGTTCACCCGATGCGTCTTCTTTTACCCATTCCGACGAAAGTCGGAATCCAGTAATAATTATGAATGATTATTCCGTGTACATTATGGTTAGTAAACGCAATGGAACACAATATGTTGGTTTCACGGGGGACCTTGTTCAGATGGTTTATGCTCATAAGCATGATTTAGTTGAAGGATTCACCAAATAATACGGTGTACATCTGCTCGTATATTATGAGCCAGGCAGCTATTATGAAGGAACTCTTCAACGAGAGAAACAGATAAAGGAATGGA
>JAUYHV010000060.1 GCA_030689845.1 Dehalococcoidia bacterium | reverse complement strand
TTACGGCCGTTTCTATTGATACCTACCCGGATTCAGGTGCCCGCGTGTTAACTCGCGCACTGGCAGAGAACCTCAAAGTTAATCCGGTAAATATTCTTTTCGGGAAAGGGTCATCGGAAGTACTATGTCTATGCGCCGCGGCATATTTCAGCCCCGGGGACAGGGTCGTTATCATCGAACCAACCTTCGGGGAGTATGAAACTGCCTCCCTCATGGCAGGCAGCCTGCCCGTCAAGGTGGTTTTAAAAAGCCCTGATTTTCCCCTGGATACCGCTGAGGTTATTGCCCTGGCCAGAACTAAGGGGGCTAAAGGGTTATTCCTGTGCAATCCCAACAATCCCACGGGGACATACATTTCAAAACGGGAGATAGTTAACCTCGTCGACAACCTCCCCGGCTGCCTGATAATCCTGGACGAAGCCTATAAGGCCTTTACGGATTCCGCCTGGCCTTCCGAGGACTTGATACGTTATGGTAACGTTGTTGTGCTCCGTTCCATGACCAAAGACTACGGTCTCGCGGGACTGCGCCTCGGTTATGCCCTGGCAGAACCCGCAGTAATAGCCAACCTCCGGCGGGTTTGTCCGCCGTGGAATGTCAACAGCATGGCCCAGAGGGCGGGTGTGCTGGCGCTGGGAGAGGAAGGACACGTTAAAAAAGGGCAGCAGGTAATAAGAGAGGGCAAAGAATATTTATTCCGTGAAATGATAAAATTGGGGTTGCAGCCTGTCCCTTCGAAAACTAATTTGTTTCTGGTAAAGGTGGGGTGGGCGGCCGCGTTGAGGCGTGACCTTTTAAAAAAGAATATCATGGTGAGGGACTGCTCGTCGTTTGGTCTGCCCGAATACATCCGCCTGGCTCCGCGGCAGATTGCCGACTGCCGAAGGTTAATAGAGGCCTTAAGAGAGGTCATGGAAAAGCCCGTCGGCGCTGCGTAACCCGTAACGGCGTTCGCATGTCTACCATACATGGTTGGTAAAAAAACTGAAAGCTGAATAGGCAATGAACGGTTCAACAGGTAAAAACAAAACGGGACTGGTACAGATCTACACGGGTGAAGGGAAAGGAAAGACCACGGCTGCCATGGGACTTGCTTTAAGGGCGACGGGACAGGGACTCAGGGTAATTATGCTCCAGTTCATAAAAGGAGACCCTGACTGTGGCGAACACTATTTCACGGGCAAGAACCAGTCCTTTGAAATCGTACAGACGAATAAATTCAAGGGGCCCGTCTCCCGGCAGCCGAGAGAAGAACTCAAGGCCGCCGTGGAAAAAGCCCTGGAACTTGCCCGGGGGTATTTAACCGGGGGACGTTACGACGTCGTTATCCTCGATGAAATCTTTATCGCTCTGGGTTTCGGCCTGGTCAGCATCGAAAATATTTTAGACCTGATGGAACAAAAAAAGGATAATGTGGAACTGGTAATGACGGGGCGAGGCGCTCCTCCCGAAATTGTAAAAAGGGCCGACCTGGTAACGGAAATGCTCATGATAAAACATCCCTACACGGATGGTGTAACCGCCCGCAGGGGTATCGAATACTGATGCTTTCCGCCACGGTAGACATGCCGGGTTCCTGTGGAGAGCTTGCCCAGGGTACCCTGGAAGGGATATCATTTCACATAACCTGCCCCGTGGACATATATTCCCGGGTAACCGTTGAGTTGAATGCTGACAGTGGATGTGTGCAGTTTCCCGAAGGCCGCACCAAGTCTTTCCAAGCCCTGAAACAGGTCCTGGCAAACCTGAAAAAGGAAGGCATGGGAGGGTATTTGAGAATCATTTCGCCGCTGCCGATGGGTAAAGGTATGGCCAGCAGCACGGCCGATGTGGCCGGGACCATCGAGGCGGTCTGCGGAGCTTTCGGTGAAGAGACCGGGCCGGAGGAAGTAGCCCGGATTGCCCTGACCGTGGAGCCATCCGACGGGGTTTTTTTCCCCGGGATCGTGGCTTTCGACCACAGGGAAGGAAGATTAAACATACCCCTGGGAATGCCCCCTCCCATGGATATAATAGTCCTGGACTGCGGGGGAACAGTGGATACCCTGGCTTTCAACAAAAGGGAACTTAAAGATATATTGAAGCGGCAGGAACCCATAGTAAAAGAGGCGTTTAAAGCTATCGAAGAAGGTCTTTTGAAGGGAGACTCGGCGTTAATAGGCGAAGGGGCTACTTTGAGCGCCACGGCAAACCAGGAAATAAATTTTAAGCCCCAACTTGAAGAAGCCATGTCCCTTGCCAGGGACGTGGGGGCCGTGGGTGTGAACACCGGACACAGCGGAACCGTGATAGGTATTCTGCTCGATGCCAGGAAAAGTGACCGAGAGGCCGCCGCCGGCTATATTTCAGGAAAGAGCGCCGGTATGAAATGGCTCTTTAACTGTGCATTAATCGGCGGCGGCCGGCGACTGCAAATCGGCAGGCATGTATAATATTTAAGCCTTCCACGAAACGCCGTAAAATCCCCCTATTCCCCCTTTATTAAAGGGGGAATAGGGGGATTTGAAAGTACTTTTATAAGTTTCGCGGGAGCCTCAATATTTATCCACCGGCTGAGGGCACCGGGCCAGGTAACTCGAATAAATTAGTATTGCTATAATGTTAACGGAGAAATAGTTTTGGACAGTCAAATAACCGCCACGATTCAAAAGATTAAATCCCTCGATGAAAAAGCGATGGATGCTGCCCGGAAGCGGCAGGAAACCCTTACCAAGCCGGCAGGCAGTTTGGGCAGGCTCGAGGAACTATCGGTGCAAATAGCCGGGATTACGGGTAAACCGGTACCGCGAATACAACACAAAGCAGTTATAGTAATGGCAGGGGACCACGGGGTTGTGGACGAGGGGGTAAGCCTATTCCCCCAGGAAGTCACCGCCCAGATGGTTTTGAATTTTCTAAACGGAGGAGCAGGCATCAACGTGCTGGCCCGCTTCGCCAACGCCAGGGTAACCGTGGTTGACATAGGAGTCAAAGCGGATATCCCGGAGCAGGCGGGACTGGTATCCAGAAAGATTGCCCGGGGGACCCGGAACATGGCCCTGGGCCCGGCAATGTCACGGGAGCAGGCGGAGCAGGCAGTAAAAACCGGCATCGACATGGTGGAGCTGGAAGCCGCCCGGGGGCTGGACATAGTGGCCACCGGTGACATGGGCATAGGCAACACCACCGCCAGCGCCGCTATCTGTTCGGTCATGTCCGGGCAACCCGTGGAAGCGGTAGCCGGGCGGGGGACAGGGGTTGACGACCAGGGAGTGGCCCTTAAAATTGTCGTGATTAAAAGAGCCGTCGAGATAAACAGGCCCGACTGCAACGATGCCCTGGACGTCCTGGCCAAAGTCGGCGGCCTGGAGATAGGCGGGTTAGCGGGAGTAATACTGGGGGCGGCAGCGCGGGGTATCCCGGTAGTTATAGACGGATTTATTTCCGGGGCGGCAGCCCTGGTCGCCGTGGGGCTTGCCCCTAAGGTCCGCCCGTATCTCATACCCGCCCACCTTTCGGCGGAATCCGGTCACCGGGTCCTCCTGGAAAGCCTTTCCCTGGACCCCCTCCTGAAACTGGGGATGCGGTTGGGTGAAGGGACAGGGGCGATACTGGGAATCTTGCTTGCCGAGGCGGCCACCCGCATCCTGGCTGAAATGGCCACTTTTGGCGAAGCGGGAGTTTCCGAGGCGCCTTAGGCGTTTTTTTAGCTTCACGTTATCAAATGGTATTAAGAAATCGAAAAGGGAGGATATTATCATGGCAATCGACCCGGTTTGTAAAATGACAGTAGACGAGAAGAAAGCGGCGGCGGTTTCACAACACAAGGGGAAGACATACCACTTCTGCGCACCCGGTTGCAAAAAGGCCTTTGATGCCGCCCCGGAAAAATACCTGGCGAAAAAGTAGTAGGATGAATAGTCTCCGCCCCATGTAATATGGGTTAGCTATGTTCTCTACTCATCCGACGGCGAGACGGCGCCGGTGATGGTCCGCCCGGGTGATAAAGGCTTCGAAATCAAGGCCATGGTTGTCATGGTCAGCCGGCAGTGGAAGGTTTAGAGACCGTTATGGTAAAATAACATAGAAAGTTTGACTTTTGGAGGTAAGAAGTTGGCAAAAATAGAGAGTGGCGATGGAAGATTATTGTCTGTGGATACTGAAAAGAGTATTTTACGATTTCAGGAAATCCTAACCATTGCCTTCGAGGGACAACCACCGGCGAAAGAATGGGAACATCCTTTTAAACTTGAATGGGAAGAAAAAAAATTCTTCGGTCTTGTCGGGAAGCGGGTTGAATATGTACTTTCCGATGGAGTTGTGGTAGATCTAAACCTTAGAGCCTGAAATCACAAATTTGTCACAAATTGGGGGCGTTCAAGGGAAAATCCATTGACATTATGTTGGATGTGTGGTTCAATTTAATAAGGAGAAAGGTTTTATTTTTATTTTTCCACAAACGCAGGGTAACCGCTACATTTATTGAGTAAAGTTTTTAACTTAACAAATACCTCATAACTCGAGCTTTTACCATTAATGAAAGAAGGAAAGCAATGGACATAAGCTCATTGAAAGGTAAATTTGTCGGTGACGTTACCGACCAAGAGCCCAAAGAACCCAAATTTACCAGAGAATCAACTATAAATATGGCCCACAAGCACCGGGGTAGTGTTCGCCTATCTAAAGGACTTTTTTATACCCGGGAGGAGTGGGAAAAAGAGAGAGTTCATATTCTTGCCGAGAAATTTCCGTAGTTAATTATTGTTGGTGTTGATACTTGAGCATAGGTCAAAGTGATGCTAAATGGTTGAAGAAGGTCTTCAAATATTATGATCTCACAAAAGAGTTATTAATCTATGGAGAACAGGTTGATCCGGAAAGCAAAACCTCCATCCAGGCAATAAATGAGTTAAGAAACTGCCTTGACCATTTAATGAGAGTCGCTGGGTATAGGGTGGGCTTACACGCCCAAGGGGAAGGGGAGGAATATGTAACAACCAATTTCGATAAAAGCTTCAGCCATCTGTATCGTGCTGCATACGATACCCTTGACTGGGTTGCCTTGACAATAAAAAAAAGAGTTTTAAGCGAAATTAAAGACTACTCCCCGGATACAATTGCAGCAGTTATTCCAAATTATTATAGCGACTTGAGACCACGATTTGAAACAATACTAAATAAGGAAATAGTTACTCTCCGGGCAGAAAAAGATGTGGCGGTAAAAAATGAGGAAAATCTTGTCGAATGCGCCGGCTTAATCAGTGAATTAAAGTCCACCCTCGATATCCTTATTGATAAAAAAAGCGCTCTTGTCGAACACCATAAAGCCCTCAAGCGCCAAAGATGGCAAGGATGGGTAATAACCGGAGTGATTGCTTTGGGCGTAACTACCGTAGGAACGCTCATAGCGTGGTTCATAATTAATTAACAGTACCGGCCTCTTTTCCTGCATCATCCACCGGCACAGCCCTGGCAACCACCTTACCTCTGTAACTAATATCCACCGGGAACCTCCCTATCATCTCCAGCCATGAACCCCACTTCATTTCATTGGTGCTGATGATATTCGCCATTTTCTTTCTCTTTTTGACCTTGCACCGCGTTTCAAAAGGAGCCGATAGTTCCGGATATTGGCTTATACACTGCTGGAGGGAACGTACAAGCTATTATTACTTCTGCGCACCCGGCTGTAAAAAGGCCTTCGATGCCGCCCCGGAAAAATACCTGGCCGATCAGAAGGGGCATTCATAGTTTTCGCTCCAGTAACATGAGTTTAGCCGCTGCCTACCTTGAGAGCAGCGGGCGTCTATATAAACAAAATGGTACACCGTCTTTGTAATTGTGTTCAGCCCTTACCAGACTACGGGCGGACTTAATCTCCCCCGGGGAGATACTTTTTTATTATTACCGTGGCATTCTGCCCTCCGAAGCCAAAGGAATTCGACAGGGCTACGTTAATATCAACCTTACGGGCAACGTTGGGCACGTAATCCAGGTCGCACAGGGGGTCGGGCTCATCGTAGTTGATAGTCGGGGGCAAAATCCCGTCGCGGATCGAAAGCAGGGACATGGCGATTTCAATGGCGCCAGCCGCCCCGAAGGAATGTCCCAGCATGGACTTGATCGAACTGACCGCCAGTTTTTTACTGTGCTCTCCGAACACCAGTTTGATAGCATTCGTCTCCGATATATCGTTGACCACCGTGGACGTGCCGTGGGCATTTATATAGTCCACGTCTTCAGGGGCAAGTCCCGCATCCTTCACTGCCAGTTCCATGCACCGGGCAGCGCCCTCCCCGCCTGGGTTGGGGCTGGTTATATGATAGGCGTCGCAGTTGAACCAGTAACCGGCTATCTCGCCGTAAATCCTGGCGTTTCTCCTCCTGGCTGAGTCCAGGTCTTCCAGCACCAGGATTCCGGACCCTTCAGCGGTAACCAGGCCGTCACGGTTTTTTTCAAAGGGGCGGCAGGCTTTTTCCGGTTCTGTGTACCTGGCGGAACTGATTTTTATTGCATCCAACCCGGCCATCAGAACGGTAATTATCGGAGCTTCGGTGCCCCCGGCCAGCATGATGTCGGCATGATTTGTCTGGATCAACCTGAATGCCTCGCCCACGGAATGGGCGCCGGCGGAGCAGGCTGTTACGGGTGAAATATTTGGACCTTTTGCCCCTGCTTGTATCGCCACCATGGCCGCCGCCTCGTTGCATATGAAAGACGATATAAAGAAGGGGAAAATCCCATTTAATTTCTTTGCCAATATAAGTTTATGGGCATTTTCAACGCTCTCCAGTCCCCCCAGGGCCGTCCCTATAACGACCCCAAAGCGGTCCGGATCGGCAAAAGGCAATTCTAATCCTGAGTCCTTCACCGCCATTTGAGCGGCGATAAGGGCATAGTGAATAAACCTGTCCGTCCTCCTGACTGTTTTCCTGTCCAGGTAGTCCATTGGCTCCAGGTCCCGGATTTCCCCGGCTATTTTCCCCCTGAAACCCGTGGTATCAAACCGGCTTATGGGCACAATACCCGACCTGCCTTCACAAAGCCCCTTCCAGCTTTTTTCTATTCCTATCCCCAGGGGCGTGACAGCGCCCAGCCCCGTAACCACGACTCGTCTTTTCATGAGATTCCTTTCCGTGAGTCTTTCTGTATAATAACCTGCCCTGGTCCGCAAATAAATGCACTCCGGGACGCCGGGCACTGCTTAATTTTACTATTAAAAGCCGACATGCCGCCGGCCGGTGAGATTAAAAGGGAAACAGGGAACAATTTTACCGACAAATTATTTAACCCTGTCATGGAAAATATAATAGTCCCGCACTTTCTTTAAAGCGCTGGCTGCTCTGTCGAAGTCATGAAAAGAGCCGAGGCCTTTATCCAGCAGGCGCTGTCTGACCTCTGCTGCCTCCGCATCCCTGGCGCCGGAAGTGGATATGATAATAAGGGGTTTGGAAGTCCTGCCTTTGAAATCCGTTAATGAGGACAGCAGCCCGTTTATAAAACTACTGTTTTCCTTTTCTTTCTTACTCAGGAAAAACACGGGAAGTTCAAGGATAACCGCGTCTATATTTTCATCGGCTTCCAGGATTTCCAGGAGCCGGGTCAGCACATCCACAGAGTTCAGGGTCCATGAAATATCTATAGGATTAACATAATTGCCGCCGATTATGTTGAAGAAGCTTGCTATTTCATCGTAGGAGCGGCGGGTCAGGAGGGGAATATTGAAACCGAGGGAATTGAATGCGTCTGTAACCGCCACTGATTGCCCCCCTGAAATCGCAATTACCCCCAGGCGGTCCCCTTTCAAGGGTTTCCACTGCTGCACCATTTTTATAATATCAACCAGGGATTCAAGGTTGTCTGCAGGGATAGCCCCTGCCTGTTTTATTGCTGCCTGCCATACCAGCGGCGACCTGGTGATGGAGGCGGTGTGGGTGGCAATGGCTCTCATACCCGCTTCAGTCCGGCCGCCTTTCCAGATTACCACGGGTTTTTCCGGGGTAGTGACCTTCAGGGTTTTGAAAAGTTTTCTTCCGTCCCTCACACCTTCGATGTACATACCTATAATGGCGGTGCGGTCGTCCCGGGCCAGGTATTCAAGAAAGTCCGGGGAATCCAGGACGATGGCGTTACCGTAACTGACCGATTTGCTTATCCCGATGCCGTTGGCGGCTGCCATAACGGTAAACAGGGAAGCCTGAGTGCCGCTCTGGGAAACGAAAGCCACGTTGCCGCCGCTGACATAGTCCTGGTCAGCATTGTGACGTAAACCCAGGGAAGGATTAAAGATACCCAGGCAGTTGGGCCCGATTAAATTCAGCCCGCCTTGTTTTGCCAGGTTTTCCAGGATGTCCTGCAGCCTCTTCCCTTCTTCGGTACCCGTTTCAGAAAAACCTGAGGTAAACAAGGCTGCTCCTCCCACCTTCTTTTCGATACAGTCCTTGACGATAAAGGGAGCAACCGCCCGGGGAACAGCCACAAGGACATAATCAACCGGACCGGGGATTTCCTTCAAGGACAAATAATTTTTTACTCCAAGGGCTTCTATTCCCCGGATCTCAGCCGGGTCAATCTGGACGGAAAAAATCCTGCCTTTAAAATGCTTCAGGTTGCGGAGCCACATAAAATCGAGTTCGCGTTTATCACCGACAACAGCCACAGTCTCCGGGTTAAAAGCCCTGTCAAGGTCTCGGAAGGTATTAATTTTCTGGCTCCTTACGCAATCATCTTATCTTTACAGGGTTCTCCAGGACAACCCTGGCATCCACGGCCACCGCGCCCTTCTTATATACGATTACCGGGTTAAGGTCCAGTTCCTTAATCTCCGGGTTTTCTCCCACGAATTTAGATACCTTGAGCAGCATATCTTCCAGGAAGGGAACATCGCCCGGGTCCCTGCCCCGGAAACCCTCGAGAACCGGGTAAGCCTTTATCTCTTTAATCATTTCAGAGGCATCCCTTTTTTCCAGTGGTACGATCCTCAGGGCGTAGTCTTTCAACACCTCCACCAGGATTCCCCCCAGGCCAAACAATATGACAGGCCCGAACTGCGGGTCCTTGGACATTCCGATAATAATCTCAATACCGGGGAGAGCCATCTTTTGCACGGCGACACCCCATATTTTTGCCCGGGGTGTTTTTACCTTGACCGCGGTCATGATATCGTCATAAGCCTTCCGTACCTGGGCGCTCGTTTTCAAATTCAGCTTTACGCCGCCGATATCGCTTTTGTGGACGATATCCGGGGAAACTACTTTTAAAGCAACGGGATAATGTACTTTCCGGCTGATTTCTACCGCGGCCTCCCTGTCAGAGGCCAGGTACGTTTCGACTACATTAATTCCCGCGAGGCTGATTAATTCCTTTGACTCTGTTTCCGTTAAGATAGCCCTGCCTTCTTTTAAAGCCTTCCCTATTATTTTCTGTACCATTAATTTTTCTCCTGTATTTTTTATCCTCGGTACCGTTGTCATCTGCCGTGCTCTATCCTTTTCCGGCGGGAACTGTGGTAACACTGGAATACCTGCCTGCTCGCCGGGGTAAACTGCGGTTTATCCTTTGGTAACAACTTCCCCCGTTGAATTGTATATTACGTAAACAACGAACGTCGCCGCGAAAATAAAGTTCTGGTTGCAACAAAGATATTTCAATGATAATATTTATTGCGTTAATAATACCGCCTCTTGAAGTAGTTTTCAAACGAGCGATGCAAAAGATAGCGCGTGTTTATGTAGTTGCTCCTTGCCTGCCCTTCAACCTGGGAAATTGTGAATTTACTAACGGGGTATATAATTAACGTGTCATTCGCGAAGAGTTTTTTTGATGCTGTTAAATACGGATACGGGCCGGTAATATTATGGGTGCTGGAAAATGATGTCATTTCCCCTTGAGCAGGTCAACCTTTTTTGTCTGAGCAAGCAGTACCTGCACCCGCGCAGCATGGGAACGGATGTAACAAAGGTTGCCGGGGATGTTGCAGGCCTTTCAGCCGGCAGGGCCATAACCCCCTTTCTATCCCTTTGGGCGCGGGTCAACAACTTTTCTCCCGGGGTATTGATGAAGGCTCTCTACCAGGAAAAAAAATTAGGGAAAATAAAATTTGTGCGCGGCAACATATTTATTCTGCCCGTGGACATGATTGAAGCGGCAGTTGTATCTACCTCGGGGCAGCCGCTAAACAAAAACGGGACTTTCTTTTCCCGGGCGGCAAAGTCACATGAAAAGGGGATGAATTGTATCCGGGGCAGCAGAAAAGTTCAAGAAACCGTGGACCACAAAAGCAGAATTATAAACCTGTTAAGGAATGCGAGCCTGACCATCGAGCAAATGAAGAAAGAGCTGGATATCACCGACAACATATCGGAAATAGTTTACGAACTCTGTGACTCCCATGTCCTTGCCAGGGGACCAACCACGCGCTGGTATAACAATAAACATCAATATACCACGTGGGAAAACTGGTTTCCTGAAATTGGTTTTCAAATGGTGAAAAAACAGGCACGGGCCATGCTGGTACAAAGCTATATCAAAAGTTACGGACCGGTAAGTATCGAAGACATTGCCTGGTGGACCGGCTTCGCAAAGGATGAGACCCCCGGTATTTTAGATGATATAAGCGGCGGTATTGAGGAAATTACCATCGATTGTTTCGAGGGTAAATTCCTGGTCACTGCCGATGATTTCAAGACATTAAAAGAAACAAAATACTTCAGCGAGTCGGTCGTTAATTTTTTGCCTTCCCAGGACAACTACATGGTGGCATACCGGCGAAGGGGCCGCCAGTACCTCAGGGATATTTACCCCAGGATTCACGATAGGGCGGGGAACGTTATGGCCACAATCCTGGTCAACGGCCACGTTGCCGGTGCATGGGATATCGTCCGGGGCACACTCGAATACTCCATATTCGAACGAATTGAAAACAGCATCAATTCAAAGGTTGAAGAGACTGCTGTTAACCTGTCGGCTTTCCTGCGGGAAAACCTGGCGCAATAAAAGCAGCACCTGAGAGGTGAGGAATCTCCTTACTTTCCGTCCGGGGGCAGGCATTGTCCCCAGAACTACCCTTTTATTTTTTTATACGCCGTAATCTCTCCGCTCCGCTGAAGCGTGCTCTAATAAAGCAGGCCGAACTCCACCCGGGAGAATTCAGGTAAAAGATTGGGACAGGTTTCGCTACCCCGATATTCCTCGCCGCAGTTTACTTCTTTGCCTTTGGCCGGGGAGAGAACTCTAACATCTCTTTCTCATCTTCGGGGTCCAGTCGCCGCCAGCCCCAGGACTCGTCGCCTCTGGGGGGATGATAAATCTTTATAAATTCCCGTTCCCATATGGGGCCCAGTTCCCTTTTAGCCATCTTGAGCATAAGAGCGTATTCGGCTACCCTCCTGCCGTTGTAAATAGCCAGCCACTGGGCGAACCTGTCGCCCTTGGCGCCGACCCTGGTGCTGTAGTCTTTGTCCCAGGGTAACGGACCATTAGGGGGGCCGCTGACGCCGGTAACCCCGGCATACCACGAAACGCATACCATTTCGGAAGCGGTGATAATGGTGTTTATGTGATTCAGGCATGTTTCCTGTCCGCCAAAAGGCATTTCTCCCACGGTTACGCCGGCAGCGGGTTTGCCTGTTAAATATCCGCCCCAGAGAATGGGGCTGACCCGTTCCGTGAAAAGCCGGAACCGGCTGCTGTAGGACCATGTATACGTTGGGGAACCTAAAATAAAACCGTCGGCTTCTTTCATTTTCGGTATCAACTCGGTGGCCATATAGTCATTCTTTATCGGGCAGCCTTTGGCTTTAGGCCTGTCGGTCCCCTCGTAAGGCAGACCGCCACCCGGCATATGGTTCCATTCGCAGTTTCGGCACGGCTCGATATGCTTATCAGCCAGGTCGACTATTTCTGTTTCCAGGTCGCACACATCCGCAACCTTCCGTCCAAACTTTTCCGCAGCCTTCAAAGCCAGCAAAACAAGATAATATGTGTTCATCTTTTTCCTGTGGCCAGCGGAGATACCAAGAAGCTTTATTTTAACTTTTTCCTTTGCCAATTTAACCTCCTGTTACACTCGAATATTTAATATAGATGCATTTAATTCTTCGCAGTATAAATTAAACTCCGAAATATTCGTTAAGAGGGTGTCCCGGGGCTGTTGTTTTCACAAGACGGGATCTTCCCATTTTAAAGAGTAACCTGGAACCGGATGAGAAAAGACAAGACTGATAAGGCCTGACCCTGAATAACATGGGAGCGGAAACAATTGTAAAACTATAGCACCGCAAACCTGCGGTGTCAACAAGTGTTCGTATTTGCCGATTACAAGACTGGAACAATTATAAAGATAAAGAACTAACCAGTTGTCTATTATGTGCAATTTCCTTTTGGAAAGGTCGCATTCCGTCAAAAAGCGGAATTTTCAGGGACACAGCACGATGAAAGTTTGCAAGTGGTAGTAGATGTCCTGTATAATAAGGACGATGAATTATAAACTAGGTTATCATATACTCACGTTATTTGCTCAGGGCATGACAGGGGGGTTGGATGACCTGAACACTAACCAAATTGAAAGATAGGAGTTCATCCAATGAGTTTTGAGGATAGGTCCATGCAGTGTTCCAATTGTGGAGCTGCCTTCACTTTCAGCGCTAAAGACCAGGAGTATTTCCAGTCTAAAAGCTACACCAACGAGCCTAAACGCTGCCCGGAATGCCGCCAGGCACGGAAGTCAGAGGGTAACGGCAGAAGCAGTTACGGAGCCCCGCGACAGTCGTTACTCGGGCACGCAAGATTTTCGTCGTTAGAAGTTAGGGTTAATGAAGGTGAATCGCAGGAATCGTTATTGCGCCGTTTTCAACGAATGGTGCAGATGAGTGGTGTCTTGCGGGAAGTAAAAGCCAATCGTCATTTCGTGCCGAAGAGCGAGGCAGCCCGTATCAAGTCCAAAAAGAACGCCCAACGGAGGCGTCGACAGGGAAATTAATCAGAAGACGGAATAGAATCCGTAATTGAGAGGGAGCAAATTATGAAAATCTATGTGGGCAATCTATCGTTTGATGTTACCGAA
>JAUYHV010000059.1 GCA_030689845.1 Dehalococcoidia bacterium | reverse complement strand
TTTGTGGATGGGCTCCTGGACGGAGCACATGGGGGAGTGGATGGAGACCACGGCCCTGCTGTGGTTACTCTACAATATGACACATTCTCCTTTTCTCTCTACCCTGATGGTCTCTTTACGTCACCTGCCGCTGATATTCTTTGCTCCTATCGGAGGTATCGTTGCCGACCGCATGAACCGGAAAAAACTGCTTATTTATGCTTTAATGGGTTCGACTGTGCTTTCCGGGACTCTGGCAGTGCTGGTCTATACCGACCTGATAAGGTGGTGGCACATCATGATTACTGCCGGTTTGACAGGTGTGATTACCAGCTTTAACCACCCGGCCCGGCAGACCCTGGTGCCGAACCTGGTAAAAAAAGAGCACTACCTCAATGCCATCACCCTGGATAGCGGTTCGGTAATGGCCTCGAGGATTATTGGCGCTCCCCTGGCAGGATTTATTATTTCTTTCGCCGGGACCACTCCTGTCCTGGGTTTAAAGGCCGTAGGCTCTTTACTGGCCATAGTCTGGTTGAGTTTTATTGATGCTCCGGAGACTCCGGGGGAAGCCAGGAAAAAACACCCTGTGAAGAATTTTACCGAAGGACTCCAGTACGTCGGTAAAAACCGTGGTGTACTGACACAGATACTTCTTTATCTTATCCCTTACTTTGTAACCAATACCTATACAGGGCTTTTGCCGTATTTTTCCAGGGAAATCCTTCACATCGGACCTGGTCTCTACGGAATTCTCAATGCCGCACCAGGAGCCGGGGCGCTAATGACCACCCTGGTGCTTGCCTACCTGGTAAATTTCCGCAGGAGGGGGCTTGTATTACTGCTGGGAGGCATTACCCAGGGCATCGCTTTGATACTTTTTGCCTTTTCGCCGGTTTACCTTTTATCGTTGATGCTCCTTGTGATTATTGGCGGCTGTAATACCACCTTCCAAACATTGAATAACACTATCATCCAGACGATGATATCCGACGAGGTGAGGGGGAGAGTGATGTCCCTTCGTGAAGTCAGCAGTGGGCTGGGCCCTTCCGGCAGCATGATATTCGGGTCGCTGGCTGCCGCCATTGGAGGAAGCTTTGCCGTGGGTTTGGCCGGGGCAACATCTATCGTGGTATTATTGAGCATCCTGATTTTATCTCCCGGGGCAAGGCAAAGGAGTTAAAACAACCTGCCCTAGA
>JAUYHV010000056.1 GCA_030689845.1 Dehalococcoidia bacterium | reverse complement strand
TATGTCTTCATCTATGTGCCTTCATTTTTTCTTACCCACTCAGTTTGAGAAGGAACCAAAAAGTATTTATTTAAACCCCCTGGCAAATTATTATTCAACGATATTTTAATGGATAACACCGGGGATTTAAACCCGTCCCTGTTTTTAGCTTTGTGCTGTTTTTTTTCACGCTGCTCTTTCACAATGGCTGCGGCCAATGCTATAATCGCTCAACTTGACATTAGCTGAGCGTTGAACGGGAAAAACGGCTACTGAAGGATGGTAAATATAATCCGAGGAGGCAAAAATGGAAGAATATGCCGTGGTAGGAAAAAATATCCGGAACATCCAGGCCCCTGGCAAAGCCACCGGCGCGGCGAAATTCGGCGCTGAACTGCAAAGTCCCGGCACCCTGACGGGGAAAATCCTTACCAGCCCTCTGCCCCATGCCAGGATAATTGCCATCGACACCCGCAGGGCGGAGAAACTGCCCGGGGTTAAGGCTGTCATCACCAGGGAGAACATTCCCAATGTCAAAACCGGCGGATGGATCAAGGAGCGTACCGTCCTGGCATTCGAAAAGGTCCGCCATGTGGGAGAACACGTAGCAGCAGTGGCCGCGGTGGATGAAGACACGGCAGAGGAAGCCGTCAGGCTCATCAAGGTTGAATACGAGGAACTGCCTGTGGTGAGCGACCCCTTTGAAGCAATGAAATCCGGTTCCCCACTGGTCCACGAAGAATTATCCCTTTACCTGCCCCCGCCTCCGGCGCGCCGTACCAGCGGAAACATCATGCACAAAATAGAGACGGTGCACGGGGACGTAGACTTGGCATGGAAAGAAGCCGATTTAATATTGGAAGGTAAATACTCGACCCAGTTCCAGCATGCCGGCCACATACAACCCCATGAAGGCGTTGCTGAAATAGACCCTTACGGGAAAGTTATTATCCGCTCCAGCACCAAGTCCCCTTTCTCATTGCGGGCGAAGCTGGCCGAAGCCCTGCAGTTGCCCCTGTCCGAAGTGAGGATAATCGCTACCACGGTCGGAGGCGATTTCGGAGGTAAGGGTGCCGTCATCATCGAGCCGGTATGCGCCCTCCTTGCCCTTAAGGCGGGTAAACCCGTGAGGATAACCATGGACTGGGCGGACGAGTTCTCCAGGGCTTTTACCCGTTCCCGGATGTTCTACCACATAAAAACCGGGGTCAGGAAAGACGGCGCCATCATAGCCTTCGAAGCGGATATCGTAGTTGATATAGGGGCCTACTGCGAGCTGAACCTGCCCGCCATCGACAGCGTGGCCACGTCATTCGGGCCGTACAATATTCCGAATATAAAAATTACCACATGCAATGTTTATACCAACAACATCCCCACAGGTTATGTCAGGGCGCCCCGTTCACCCCAGCTAAACTTCGCCGTGGAGTCCCACTTGAACGAGGTAAGCAACAGGCTGGGGATCGACCCCATAGAATTCAGGCTTATAAATTGCGTTAAAGAAGGTGACGTCCTTTATGACGGGCGCATCCTAAGCAACGTGGGACTCGGCCAGACTTTACTAAAAACAAGGGAATACATTAAAGGCAACGGGAGCCAAAAGAAAAAATGGACGGGCTGGGGAATTTCCTGCGGGCAATGGTCCCTGGCGCCACTGGGAAACCTGGTCAGCCGGGAATCAGCCGCCAAGGTGGTTCTGAACGAGGACGGAACAGTTATATTGATAACGGGTGTTGCCGAATCGGGGGGCGGCCAGTTGACTGTCATGTCCCAGATAGTCAGTGAAATCCTGGGCGTCCCCATGGGAAGTATCTCGGTAGTTTCGGCGGATACGGATGCCTGCCCGTTTGAGATGCCCACGGTGGGCAGCCGAACGACCTACCAGGTAGGCAACACCATACGGCAGGCCGCCGAGGACGCCAGGAGGAAAATCCTGAAATCAGCCGCCGGTAAACTGATGAAAGACGAGCAGGAACTCGAGATAAGAAACGGGGTGATCTTTTCCTTGAATTCTCCGAAGGACTCCATCCCGTTGGCCCAGGTGGCAAAGGGAGCCCTGGCTTCCACGGGAGGCCCCATCATAGGGTTGAGCGAGAGGAAAAGGGAAGAGGCCATCCTGGCAACCAGGGCAAAAAGTAAGGTAGTGGATGCCCCTGACTACTTCACCCATGCCGCCCTGGTGGAACTGGACCCCGAGACAGGTAAAACGACAATCCTGAAATACCTGGCCGTCCACGATGTCGGTTTTGCCATAAATCCCATGATGGTGGAAGCCCAGGTCCAGGGAGGCGTGGTCTTTGGACTGGGATACGCCCTCACGGAAGACACGAAACCCGACAGGGGGCGCAATTTCGTAAGGGGACTTACCGATTATAAATTGCCCGTTGCCCCGGATATTCCCGCCATAGACCTGATTTTTGCCAACGTTCCCTCCACCTACGGGCCATTCGGAGCCAAGGGCATTGGAGAACCGACGGTCGTACCTGTAGCCGCCGCTATTGCTAACGCCATCCAGGCAGCGGGCGGCGCCCGGGTATACGACCTGCCTCTCACGCCTGAAAAGGTACTTAAGGCAATAAAAGGGTCTCCAGCAAGTGAACAGGGTAAGAGATAAATCCGGGGTCACAATCGGAAATTAACCGTCTTTTTTTTTATCACCCGTTATCGGGATTTAAACCATAAAAAGAGGGGAAATGAATATGAGTAAGGATACTCCCGGTGCTCAGGCAGCCAAAACTGATAACAGCAGAAGCAGGGGGAATATAGTCCCGGTGCAAGAGGGGGCGGATGCCCTCATCGAGCTTTTCAACTCCAATGGAGTCAAATACATATTTTTTAACCCGGGCAGCGACCTCTTCCCCGTCCTGGAAGCGATAGCCCGGTACAGGTCCGAGGGAAAGCCCGCACCGGAACTGGTACTGTGCCCCCATGAATCAGTGGCCATGTCCGCGGCCCACGGATACTATGTTTCCACCGGGCATCCCCAGGTGGTTATGGTCCATGCCGATGTCGGCCCCCAGCAGATAGGCGGGGCTATGCACAACGCCCAGAGGGGCAGAATAGGAGTGGTTATATGCACCGGTTACCCTTCGGGTATTTTCAAGGACGAACAACGCGGGGGCCGGGATAACTATCCCCAGTGGTACCAGGAACAACTCGACCCGGCTGCAACGCTTCGTAATTATGTAAAATGGTACTACCAGCTCCAGATGAATGAAAACATACACGTTGTAGTGAACCGGGCTTTCCAGGTGGCGGCCACGGAACCGGCCGGGCCCGTTTTCCTGGGTCTTCCCAGGGAACTACTCATGGAACAAATCGACCGGGTGGTCATACCGCCGCCCGGGGATTTCACCGTAGCGGAAAGCGCCCAGCCGGACCCGGAGAGCCTGCGGCAGGCAGCCCGCTGGTTGATTGAAGCCAAGCACCCCCTGGGAGTAACGGGCTACTCGGGCCGCAACCACAGCTCTGTCGCCCCCCTGGTGCAGCTGGCCGAGTTCCTGGGGATGCGGGTTATCAACTCGGGAACTTACATGAATTTCCCGACAGAGCATCCCTCCTGCGGTGAGCGGTCCGACATGGATTCCCTCGGAAAGGCCGACGTGCTCCTGGTCATAGACCACGATATTCCGTATATCCCGACCAGCGTTCGGCCGTCAAAAGACGCCAGGATTATTTATATAGATATCGACCCCATCAAGGCCACGATGCCGCTCTGGCACTTCCCCGCCTCTATGCGGCTCCAGGGCGACTCTGCCAAGGCCATCCCCTCGTTAATGCAACTGGTTTCGGTCATGGTGAAGGCGGAAGACAAAGCCAGGTTTCAACAGCGTTTTGCAGAACTGAAAACGGAGAAGGAGCGCAGGAAATCGAGGTACGAGCAAGCCGCCCTGGAAAAATCCCGCGGTAACTCGATTTCTTCCGAGTGGCTGTGCTACTGCATCAACAGGGAACTCAAAGAAGAGGATATTGTTCTGGCAGAGACAACCAGCAATTCAGCCGTTCTCCAGCGTTATCTCCAACGGTCAAAACCGGGTACTTTCTTCCGCAGCGGAGGCACAAACCTGGGGTGGGGCATGGGAGCGCCTATCGGCCTTAAACTGGCCCAACCGGATAAGTTGGTTGTGACCGCGGTTGGCGACGGCGCCTTTATATACGGCTGTCCCACCGCTGCCCTGTGGACATCGAGGAACCGGCAGGCCCCTTTCCTGGCGGTGATTTTTAACAACGGCGCCTATAATGCTATCAGGAAAGAGGCCATGGGCCTGTACGGGACGGACAGCAACCTGGGAAAATCAGGGAGCATGGAAGGCCTGTCGCTAAAACCGAGCCCGGAATATACCCTCATTGCCCAGGCCTGCGGGGCAAAAGGCATTAAAGCCACCAGGCCGGAAGATTTACCGGGGATTATAAAAAAAGCCGTGGAGCTGGTCCGTGGGGGTGAGACAGTCGTCCTGGACGTGTTAATTGGTTGAACTACTATAGGATAATATAAAAACAACGGAAATTTGTTATTATCATTAACATTTTCGTGGAGGATTTAACACTCCCGTGACAAAAGAACAGAAGTTTTACAAAGCCCTTCAGGATGTGTTTATCGGCGCCAGGAGCCAGGATTGAAGGCGAGGGCGGGTTTGTTAATTTGATGAGGATAAAATCAAATTACTACCGCAATATTGAAGACATCCTTAAAAAAGACATTGATGCGGCCCTAAAAAGTCATCCTAAATTCAGAGATGAACTTTTTGATAAGCTCCATTCCTTTTTCAGCCGCTATTTTACCGAAAGCGGGTCAATTTATTTCAACTCCACGCCGTTTCATAACAACATCTATGAAAAGGTCTACACCGATGAAAAAGATGTCATTCTCTTCTGGAAAACGCAGATGCTTTACTATGTCAAAACCGACCGGATTTTCAGGAGCCTGCCGGTGGAGTTTGACGGATTCAAGTTCTATTTTGACGCTTCAAAAACAGAAAACAAAAAAGCTAATGAAAAACGCTCGCTGATTTTCGAGTTAAGCAACGTCCGCGAAGACAACACAATTGTTTTTGGTGTGGCTTATTCGGAAAAGGGCACAAAAACAAAACAGGACGAGATATTAAAGGCACTGAAAAGAAAAGGCATTGCTATCACCGGAGAACAATTGGAACGGGCCTTCAGGGTTTTTGAAAAGCAAAGCGAAGTGGACTTCTTCATTAATAAAAACGCCAGAGCGTTTTTGCAGGAGCAATTTAAACTCTGGAGCTATCAATACTTCTGGGAGGGGGCAAAAGAATGGGGCGCGGACAGGGTTAATCAACTGCAAATCCTGAAAGACGTTGCCTTTAAGATTATTGATTTCATCTCGCAGTTTGAAGATGAACTGGTGAAAATCTGGAACAAGCCGAAGTTTGTTAAAAACAGCAATTATGTGCTCACCATGGACCGGATTGTTTCTGGCTGTCATTGCCAGGAGCGAAGCGACAAAGCAATCTCTTTGATTCAAAATATACTGAAACATACCGGGATAAAAGAACAGATCAGGGAATGGAAAGAACTTGGGATAGTAGATGAAACATTCAAAATAGAAGACGTATTCAAAAATTCCCCTTTGAAAAAGGGGGGGCATTCCGAAGGAATGACGGGGTATTCAGTTCTTCCCTTTAATCCAAAATTGAAACAAAAAGCAAGAGAACTCCGCAAAGCAGGTGATTTATCGGAAGTCCTGCTTTGGAATAAGTTAAAACAGGGACAGATGTCAGGTTTTGACTTTACCCGCCAGCAAGTCATTGGAAATTATATTGTGGATTTTCACTGTCCTAAATTCAATTTAGTAATCGAAATTGACGGAGAAAGTCATGATTTTAAAGGTGAATATGATGAAGAAAGAGATAGGTATCTGCAATCATTAGGTCTTACTGTGTTACATTTTAAAGACATAGATATAAAGAAATCCTTAAATGAGGTTTTCAAACAAATTGAAAATACGATTAATGATTCTCCTTTTTATAAAAGGAGTACCAGCGAAGCTGGGGAGGTATTGAATACCCCGTCTGCTTCGCAGACACCCCTTTCAGGAAAAGGGGAATTAAACCCAAAATATGAACATTTGCCAGTTGATACCAGGTATTTCAAGGATTTAGAACTCGAAATTTTAAGTCAATTTGATGATCTGGATAAGTCGCTGGATGGTTGGTTGATTAAAAGCGAAAACTACCAGGCGCTAAACACCATCCTTCCGAAGTTTAAGGAAAAAGTGCAGACGATTTATATTGATCCGCCATTTAACCTGGACTCATCGGACCAGTTTCTGTATCGCACAAACTATAAAGACGCGAACTGGGCAACGCTTTTAGAGAACCGGCTAAAACTTGCAAAAGATGTTTTAGATAAGAAAGGAAGCATTTTTGTCCGCTGCGATTATAACGGGAATTGGATTGTTAGGCAGTTAATGGATTCAATATTTGAAAGTAATTTAAAGAATGAAATTACTATTCAAAGAGGCCGCGAGGATGTTGGCTCTCCGAATAAACTTGAAACTACAACTGAAAGTCTATATTTATACGGGAATCCAGGTTTCTCTGTAAATAAAGTGCAGACGAAAAGGTCAATCGCAAATATTCAATGGACATCATTTTTAATGGGTGGCGAAAGGAGACCGAGAGAAAGAATATTCCTTGGAAAAAAGCTTACACCTCCGGCTGGTCAGCATTATTCTTTAAAGCAAGAAAAAGTAGATAAACTCTTGGATGAAAAGTTTTTAAGATTGAAATGCGGTAAATGTGGAGCAATATATTATAAAGCGAAAAACACAAATGAACTAAATTTTTATATGAAGAAAAAACCGAACCGTTTTAAGTTCTATGATATAAAAGATCAGACGGTTTTTCATGGAGTAAATGTGGTTGATGATTGCATTGAATGTAATTCTTACGATTTTAAAGTCGAATATTTGGGTTCTCCAGACGTGTTTGTGAATAGTAATTGGAGCGATATTCCAAGTTATGTGTCTGGGAGTGCTTTTAGTACTGAAAACTCAGAGTATTTGTTAGAAAGAGCTTTAAGTGTTGGGGCAAATAATCATGAACACTATGTTTTTGATTTCTTTTTGGGTTCAGGTACAACTATACGTGTGGCTCATAAGCTTGGATTAAAGTGGTTGGGCGTAGAAATGGGGCAACACTTCTATACAGAGATTATGCCCCGGATGAAAAAAGTTCTTGCCTATGATGACGGTGGAGTTTCAAAAGAAATAAAAGACTATCAAGGTGGAGGGTTTTTCAAGTATTACGAGCTTGAGCAGTATGAAGAAGCGCTGGCTAATTGCAAATATGAGGACGGCGATTTCTTTAATTCCCCTTCAAAAACTCCATACCAGCAATATGTCTTTATGAAAGACGAAAAAATGCTCAAAGCGCTGGAAATCGAGTACAAAAAAGAAAAAGTCAAAGTTGATTTGCCCAAACTTTACCCTGATCCCTCGGCTCCGCTCGGGACAAGCATTGATATTGCTGAGACTCTTTCAAACCTGACGGGAAAATGGATAAAGAAAATAATACCCTGTCCTTCGGACACCCCTTTGGAAAAGGGGAATTACGAAGTGGAGTTTGAAGACGGAACCAAAATCAATATCAAAGATTTAGATTATAAGTTGATAAAGCCGCTGATTTGGTGGGAGTAATATGGATAATACAAAAATTGCATTATTCAAGGGTAAAAAAATAAGGAGAACCATTCATAAAAATGAATGGTGGTTTTCTATTGTTGATATTATTGAAGCCTTGACTGGTACCGATAGGCCAAGAAAATACTGGAATGATTTAAAGAAAAAGCTAACAGAAGAAGGATATGGTGAGGTGTCCGAAAAAATCGGACAACTGAAAATAGAAGCAAGCGATGGCAAAAAATATCTTACAGACTGCGCAGATACAGAGGCGATTTTCAGGATAATTCAGTCAATTCCATCGCCAAAAGCCGAGCCGTTCAAACGCTGGCTGGCAAAAGTAGGTTATGAACGGGTGCAGGAAATTGAGAATCCTGAACTTGCCACCAAAAGAACGCGGATGCTTTATAAACTGAAAGGATATTCTGATGACTGGATTGAAAAAAGGATGCGGGGCATTGCCATCCGTGAAGAGTTAACTGATGAGTGGCAAAAACGGGAAGCAACAGAACAAAAAGACTATGAAATTTTAACCGCGGAAATCTCCAGAGCAACGTTTGGTATAACTCCGGGCGAATATAAAAAATTGAAACGGTTAAAAAGGCAAAATTTGCGAGACCATATGAACGACCTGGAATTGATTTTTACCATGCTGGGAGAGCGGGCAACCACCGAAATTCACAGGACGGAAGATTCAAAAGGCGTAGCTAAACTGCAAAAAGACGCCAAAGCCGGCGGCAATATTGCCGGCGGAGCACGAAAAAAACTTGAAAAGAGATTAGGGAAGTCAATCGTCTCCAAAGAAAATTATTTGAAGCAACCGGAAAAGCAAAAGAGACTAAAAGAATAAACATGTCCAAACTTTATCTCCAAAACATCATCGACGATATTTCTTTTGAGAATTTGCCGGTAAAATGGCAGGGATTTGATGTTGCGCGGTTTTCAAAAGATAAGACGCTTTTTGATTTCCAAAAACAAGGGCTGCAAAACGCGCTAAAAGCTCTATGGCTTTACTATAAAGACAAGGACAGCAAAAAGGAGAATTTATATAATCATTATAAAGCTAACGGTTTTGAAGAAAAACTTGATTATGATTTAAAGAAAAAAGGGGAAGGGAAAACAGCAAAATTCCTTCTGGAATACGACAAAGATTATCCCGTCTCAGACAGCAAGATTTCTTTTGAGCATTTTATCAACCGGATGAGTTTCTGGATGGCGACAGGTTCGGGCAAGACACTGATTATCGTTAAATTGATTGAACTTTTGGGCAAACTGGTTGCCGGGAAGGAATTGCCGGTCAGGGATATTCTCTTTTTAGCGCACCGCGACGACCTTTTAGACCAGTTCAAAAATCACATTGAGGAATTTAACAGCTTTAATTTTGAAACAAGGATAAATCTTAAGAATTTAAAAGATTACGAAAGCGTGAAGCGCGAAAACGCCCTGCCTTTTATGAACGAAATTACCGTTTTTTATTACCGCTCCGACTTGATTTCCGATGAGCACAAAGAAAAAATCGTGAATTTCAGGAATTATGATAATAACGGTAAATGGTACATTCTTTTGGACGAAGCCCATAAGGGCGACAAGGAAGACAGCAAGCGGCAGATTTTATATTCCATTCTTTCAAGAAATGGTTTTTTGTTTAATTTTTCCGCTACCTTTACCGACCCGAGGGACTTCGCCACCTGTGCCTTCAATTTCAATCTTTCAAAGTTCGTCGAAGACGGGTTTGGTAAGCACATATATGTGTCCTCAAGCGAAGTTACTGGGTTTCGCGATTCGACTGATTTTTCTCCGATAGAAAAGCAAATAATCGTCCTAAAAACGCTTCTTCTTCTAACCTATATAAACAAATATTTTGAAAAAATCAGAGAAGTGAATAGCGCCCTGTATCACCACCCGCTTCTTTTGACGCTGGTTAATTCCGTGGATGTAGAGGATTCTGATTTACTGCTGTTTTTTCGAGAGTTAGAAAAAGTTGCAAAAAATAAAATCAGGGCGGACCTCCTTAAACAAGCAAAACAGGAACTTATGCAGGAGTTTAGCGGCCATCCAAAATTTGAGTTTGAGGATTCGGGCTACTTTGTAAACGCAGATTTGATTTCAAGGTTTGAATTTAAGGATATCTTGAAATATGTTTTGAACGCCAAAACTCCGGGCAATATCGAGGTCTTGAAAATACCCGGCAATAGAAACGAGTTGATTTTTAAGTTGAAAACCGCCGAAAAGCCGTTTGCCCTCATTAAAATAGGCGACATCTCCGGTTGGCTGAAGGATAAGCTGGGGGGATACGAAATAAACGAGAGTTTTGAAAACGAAAGCTATTTCAGGAGAATAAACCAGGATGATTCCGATATAAATATTCTGATGGGATCGCGTTCCTTTTACGAGGGCTGGGATTCCAACCGTCCGAACCTTCTTTTATTCGTTAATATTGGAGTTGGCAGCGATGCTAAAAAATTTGTCCTGCAATCGGTTGGCCGGGGCGTAAGAATTGAGCCGCAAAAACACCTGAGAAAACGGCTGCAAAACCTGTTTAACGCAAAAGAAGTAAAAGAGGAGTTATTTGATAAAGTAAAAAACCTGATTTTGCCTATTGAGAGCCTGTTTGTTTTCGGGACCAACGCTGGGAATCTGAAAGAGATAATCAATACCCTGAAAGAGGAAAAACAGGACAAAAATTTGGGCGAAGAGTTTATTTTAAACCCGGAAGCGCAAAAACATCTTCTTCTGGTGCCCGTTTACAAAGATTCTGAAAAGATTTTTGCCGAAGAAAAAGAACCGCAGAAATTTCCTGTCACCAAAGAAGATTTAGGTTTGACAAAACAATTTTATCAATTGTTAGGAGATAAAGTTTCGTTATCTAAATATGAGTGCGAAGTAAAAGTTTTAAAGAAGGTAAAAGAAAGCCTGGAGGAGCCAGAAAAATACTACGACTTTAACGAAAAAAGGTCGCTTTTTGAACCTGAATTAATTCTTGATAGGATTCTTAGGTACCTAAGTGTTAAAAGCAGAGAATTCGATAAATTTATAATCCTTGACGATGAAATTGTTCATTTTAAGCAAATTAGATTTAGCGACGGCGAGAAATACGAAGAACTCAAAAGCAAAATTAAAGAAATGAGACAGTATCCTGAGAAGAAAAAGGAACTGGACGATAAATACGGGAAAATACCTAAAGATGAGTATGACCAGCAATTAAGGCTATTTGAAGACGCAGGAAAGTATGAAAATAAAACTCAAAAAATAAAAATCAGGTATCTGACAAACTACTACTACCTGCCGCTAATAGTTTCGGAAACTGAAAAAATTGATTATCTCAATCACATTATTACCGTAAAGAGTGAGGTAAGGTTTATTGAACAGTTGGAAGAATACCTTGCCAAACCGGGTAACATTTTTTCGCATTTTGACTGGTGGATGTTCTCAAAACTTGACCAGACGCTGGATGAAGTAACTATTCCTTATTATGATCCCAAAGGGAATAATATCGCGAATTTCAAACCGGATTTCATTTTTTGGGCACAAAAAGGTAAAAATTACATGATTTTGTTCGTTGATCCAAAAGGAACGGAACATACCGATGGATTCAGAAAAATCGACGGTTATTCAAAAATATTTGAAACAGGCGATAAAAAACAAAGCAGGGATTTTTCCTACAACGGACTCAATATAAAAACAAAATTATTGCTTATGCCCGCTCATGGCGGAATTGCTGGAGTTGGTGATAATTACAAAAAATATTGGTTTGACAACTTCGTTGATTTTGCAAACAAGCTCAGTTAGTTTTTGGCGGCACGATAGTGTGGTGCATCGCGAATAGCGTTAGTTTCATAAGCTCATTCCATTCCGGCCTCTGAGCCGGAATCCAGTCCGTTGGGGCCTATCTCTGGATACCGACTTTCGTCGGTATGGTTACTAATCAATCTAATGAAGCGTTAGAAACACCACATTAAAACAATCCGGTAATTACATTTTATGCCAGCTTTTTAACACTGCCCCCCTTTCCCCCGCTCAGAGCTTGCCAGTAACATTTACTTACGAACCGGCTCCCCGGAAACCGAGGAATCATCCTATATAGTAAACGGATGGGTCCGTGCCTTGCTCGGGATGAAGCTGCCTTCCCCGGTTGCTTCTGATAAGCTGGGAGACCTCGCTTTCAGGGTCGTCCAGGTCGCCGAAATACCGGGCTTTAGTCATGCAGTTGGCCACGCATGAAGGAGTAGCTGCCTTGTCTACCCCGGGTTTGAGGCCTTTTTTTAAGCCTTCTTCAATCTTCTCCACGCAGAAGGTGCATTTCATGACTACCCCCGTCTGGAGTTCCTTGTCGCTGGCTTCTTCCAGGGGGGTAACGCCTTTGCCCGGAAAATATCTCTCCCGCTTGGCGTTAAAATAGCGGGCACCGTAAGGACAGGCCATCATGCAGTAGCGGCAGCCCACGCATTTGTCATAGTCCACTACCACAATGCCGTCTTCACGTTTGTTGGTAGCTCCGGTGGGACACACTTGAACGCAGGCGGCATCCTTGCAATGGTTGCAAACGATGGGTTGGAAAGTTTTTCCCACGGACGGGTATGTCCCCTGCTCTTTTACCAGCACCCGGCACCATGACATCCCGGGGGGCAGCAAATGTTCCATTTTACAGGAAACCATACAGCCTAAACAGGCCACGCACTTATTCAAATCCAAAACCATGCCGTATCTTGTCATTGTATCCTCCGAATAATTCAGGCCTTGTAGACCTTTACCTTAATTGTAGACTGCATCGTTCCCGTTACCTGATCCGTCCACTCGTAACTTATGGGTGTAATGGCATTTACGGACAGCTTAGCGAGATCTTTAGCAACAGGAGTGACGGACTGCCCGAACTGGCCCGCCATAAACAGGGTGTCCGGCCTGATACCTTCGCTCAGTCCCACCGCACCCTTAATCCTCCCTATCGGGGACTCTATCCATACCTCGTCTCCCTCTTTAATTCCCCTCTCCCTGGCAGCCCCGGCATTCATTAAGACCTCATACTGGCCCGGGACCTGCTGCATCACCTCGTTGTGTAAAGCGCAGTCGTTATTGCTGGCATTGCTGTACTGGGGGAGACGCGAGGTTGTAACATAAAAATCATATTCTTTGGGCACCGTATCCAGCACCGAAGGCAGGTATGACGGCAAAGCCACATATTCCTTAGTTGACCACCAGTCCACGCCAACCTTGGCCAGGTTTGCCTGGAGGTTTTCACCCACGGTCTTCACCACATCCATATACGGCACCGGGTACCTTATTTTCTCCTTCACCATGTGGAGATGAACGTTATACTGGTCTTCTGTCGTGGTAGGAGTTATTATTGCGCCGTGTTCTTTAAACCACTCGAGGTCGTGTTCTCCTTTGGTTAAAGACTTGCACATACGGTCGACAATATCGACCCACTCGTACTTTTTGTTAAGCTCCAGCTTGTAGGGGTCTGTTATATTGAAGCGGATGTTAATCATGTTGTTGTAGGTATCGAGGAATCCGATACGGTCAGCCAGTTCGGTTACTATGTAAGAGATATCCCTGTTGTTCGGCGGCGGCTCCACTATAGGCTGCCTGAGGAGGATACCCCTGAACCTGCGCCCCGAGCCTAACCTGTAGTCGGGACTTAAAACGTCATACCGTTCCAGTTCCGTATAATCCGGCAGGACTATGTCCGCCAGTTGGGTCACTTCATCGTAGGTATAAGAAATGGACACGATGAAAGGTATTTTTTTCATGGCACTGACAACCATTTCCGTCTCTCCCACGGAGTGGATGGCATTGTTGCGAAACCTGAGATATGCCTGGGGGGGAGGAGGCAGAGGCAAGCCGGGAGGAGGATTGGTCATATTAATCCAGAACAGGTGGGCCGCATGGCCGAATATCTTGGTAAAGGGCACAAAGGCCTCGCACCCGGACCAGCACGTCGGAGGCCAGGTAAACTCGTGATAGATGGGCTGGGGCATGCCGTCTGCGCCGGGCTTAATGCCATGGTCGTAATAGGTAGGATGGGCGCAACCGCCCATGTGTCCTCCGACACTTTCCAGGGCCCCGACCAGGCTCACGAGAATATGCTGGGCCAGGATATTCTGGTAGGAGTGGACTCCGGCTTCAACCGGCCTGCCGATGATTACATCCACGGGACGGTACGGCAGGTCGATACCATCCAGGCGGATGGTGCTGCCTATCTGTGCGTTATCCACGAACTCTTTAGCAATCCGCCTGATAGTGGCAGCCGGGATTTCGCATATCTCCGTCGCCCATTCCGGGGTGTATTGCTTCATCTGCTCTTTCAAAAGCTGAAAGGCGGTTTTGCATTCCTGGTCGTCCACCGTATAGATCCCCTCCAGGGCCAAATCCCCCAGGTCCGGGGCATTAAATTCCCTGGCAACGCCCGCGGCTGTGTCCCATACCAGGGGTTTCCCGCTGCTTTTATCCCTGATGAAATGCCCGTCGGCGCCTACCAGGTAAGAGGAATTGGTCAAATTTTTTAGAAACTCTTCGTCGAGAGTCCCCAGTTCATGAATTATTATATGAATCAGGGCCAGCATTAAAGCGATATCCGTACCCGGTTTGATGGGCAGCCACTCATCAGCCTTGGCCGCAGTCAGAGACAGCATGGGGTCCACAACTATCTTTTTGGCCTTGGCATAGTTCAGGTTCCCACACACACCGCCGGAAGGCACCACGTTGCTGCCGAGAATGAGTAAATATTTTGTATTGTTTGTATCGGGGGAGCACCTGAAAGCCCCGTGAATAGTATTGGCAAACATGTGCACTCCCAGGCCGCAGCGCATCCCGGAGCCTCCCCTCACGTCCTGCATTGGTCCGAAGGCGATGTAAAATGCTTCCCATGTGCCCCCCATCCCCATCTGGGCAACGCTGTGAAATGTAGAGCAGACCCCCCTGGGGTCCTTGGCACGGATTTCTTTAAAACGCTTGGCTACGGTATCCAATGCTTCGTCCCAGCTTATTTCCACCCACCCCGGGTCCACATCAAGCCCCTTCTCCGGGTTTGTCCGTTTCAACGGTGATTTCACACGGTAAGGATTATATACCTTCTCTATCAGGCCGAAGGGTTTGGGGCAAAGCCTCCCCTGGTTTCTGGTCCACTCGTCAAAACCGGGTTCCGAGGTATTCCCTTCCACGTTGATGACGGTTCCATCCACGCGGTGGTACCTGTGAAGACACGGTCCCATGACACAGAACCAGCAGCATGTAGGAATCCAGACATCGTCCTTTTTCTTTTCTATAGCTTTACCGGTCTTTCCCCCTTTTCCCTTGGTTTCATTAACAATCTGTTTAACCATAAGTTTTTCTCCCTTTGCAGCGATCGATTGGTTCGAAACAGAGAATTTTAGATAAATGCGCCTGTCAGCCTTTACCCGCTCCCGAAAAAATAGTTTATTTTCATGGCTACTGTCCACTATTATATTACAATGCTTTTTCATATATCAAAAAAGCTGTTGTCACGATACGAAAATGAAGTGCCGGCAGCAATTACCTTTTATTGTTTTTAAAATGTGAACTGTTAACAATACAGATGCTGAACCAAGTTCAGCATTACGTCAAGATGCAGGACGCAGGGGCTAAATAAGTCTTTGAATGGCAGGAAAACGATGGTTTTAGATGTTTCTTTTCTTTAAAATAAAGAATATCTAAATATTTCCCTGAAAACCATTGTAAATATTGCACATTAAGGCGTATTATGATATAACATGCATCAAATTTATATTTAAAAACGATGGAATATCAAGGCGTTTTATAAGGAGGTGAAGGCCTCTTAATGATATGAAATCTGTTTAAGGAGGAGCCAATGCACCTTGTAATCGACGGGTATGGTAAAGACCCTGCTATCTTAGCAGATAGAAATATAATCTATGACCTTTTGGACAGTTTCCCTGATGAGATAGGCATGAAAAAAATAGCTCCGCCCTATGTTTTCAGATACATAGGGGAAAAACCTGAGGATTGGGGTATCTCAGGGCTGGTTCTTATAGCTGAGAGCCATATAAGTATCCATACATTCGTCGATAGATCCTTGATCAACATTGACGTCTTCTCCTGCAAAGCCTTCGATGCCAAACAGGTGACCGAAAAGCTTCAGAAAAAGTTAAAAATAACCCGGGTAAGAAGCTACCTGTTGGAACGAGGACTCGAACACTGCGACCTCCCCATGAGTATCCCGGAACTTATCAGCGTTCCCGATCTCGAAGAACTGAAACCGGTCCATGCCTTTGCATCAAAATCGGGCATGACATAATTGATGG
>JAUYHV010000054.1 GCA_030689845.1 Dehalococcoidia bacterium | reverse complement strand
AGTCCGGTGGTCAGTAACCCCCGGCATAAACAGGCTTTGGGGTCAGCACTGAACCACCTTGAATTAGCCCTCCAGGGACTTAAGGCTCAAACTCCGGCTGAACTGGTAGCCATAGACCTTACAGGAGCGGTAAACGCCCTGGGAGAAATAACCGGGGAATCGGTGAATGAGGAACTGCTGGAAATAATATTTGACAGGTTTTGTATCGGGAAATAAGCACCTTTGGCAGCGGCACCAGTTTGGGTTGTTCCCGGTACTATTAGTAGTAACCTGACAGAAAAGTAAGTATTTTCAGGATTACCTATTGCAGGCTATCTTCTGCAACCCTCTCCACTACCACCCCACGCTCTTTGGTCCACATAATAGCTTCCTCGATATTCGAATCGTTCCCCTCTATCTGGAGCAGGACCCATCCACTGTCCCCGGTTACGTTGGCTCGAAAAATATTCGTGATAACGTTAAAGGTCTTTCCCATGTCGTACAATATGGGTTCGGTAATGAGGGTCGCAGGAAAGGTAAGTTTGAAAAACTGTTTTGCCATTGTTCAGCCTCTTCTTTTATAAACTCGGCATGCCGACGAGGTCCTCAGCATTAAGAAATTTTTCATTATCAATCTCGAGGCCCCTGGAAATTAGTTGCAGAATCTTGTCTTTCTCTTCCGGCAGTTTGTACCCGTCGTAGTCCTGCTTGAAGAGGGGAACGATTCGTCCGTCACTCCTGAAAGAAGGATTTAAAAAATGGTCGAATACCAACCTGGAGTTAACTTCAAGTTTTTCAACGAGATTTTTTATCTCCAGTAACCTTTCATGAGGACTGGATAGCTTTAGCTCGCCTCTCAGGTATTCATCATAGACAGGCGTATTTGCCCGGGGGATAAACGGCCGGAAGCGGATAAAATCGGGATTTATCTTGTTCAAAACCATCGCCGTATTTTTAGCATGCTGGTCCGAGCGACTCCTGCCCCCGATGTCAGGCATAACATATTCCGAAATTTCAAAGCCAGCTTCCCGGGCTTTTAAACCCGCTGCAACTTGCTGAGCGGCAGTTACCCCTTTTTCAATACGTACTAATAATTCATCATCTCCGGTTTCAAGTCCCATATGCAGCCTGGTAAGGCCCGCCTGGCGCAAAGCTGATAAGTCCCCGGGAGACTTCCTGGCAACGGTATGAGACCGGGCATAAGAGGTTATCCTTTCAATGGAAGGAAACGCCTGCTTTAAGTATTCCAGGATTTCAACCAGATCTTTCGTCGGCATTATAAGACTATCGGCATCCTGGATAAAGGCGGTTTTACCGCCTGAATATAGCCAGTTGAAAACATGAACAAAACCCGAATGGTTATTTAAACCGGGGTTACCCTTTAATAAATACGAGGCAACCTCCTGGTTGATAACGCCGGTGTTACCTGTTTCCTCGGAAGCTTTATTAATTAAACTTGCAATGGAATTGATAGCATCAATATCTTTTTTAACATCATCCACTGACCTTAGCTGGAATTTCTTCCGGCCGTATGATGAGCCGTAACAAAAAGTACAGCGGTTCCACGGGCAGTTCCTGGTCGCCC
>JAUYHV010000053.1 GCA_030689845.1 Dehalococcoidia bacterium | reverse complement strand
ATCGGTCACCGTCAAATAATACAACCTGATACCTGGCTAATTAGTGTAGTGTCTCATAAATGGCCTTACAATCTTTGTCATTCCGGGCTTGACCCGGAATCCAGTCTGTTGCTCTGGATTCCCGCTTTCGCGGGAATGACAGCAATGGCACCGCAAATTGTAAAGAGATATTAGAGACACTACACTAGATATTTACCTCAGGGGTATTGTCCCCGAAGTGACCACCAATCACCGAAAATTTTTAATGTTCCTGGAAAATTTTGATAAATGTATCACGGGGCCTTATATTTGTCAATGAAAGTTTGAAGCTATCTTCAGCATGATGATCGGCAACTACGAACGGATTTTTTTACCGTGTAACGGTACGCCTGTCCTAAAAGAGTAAGGGGAAGCCCCCGGGCTTCCCCTTACTGTGAATTGTCAGCTTTATTGCATCAACGAGGCAAATATTTCCCTGACCGCCGGGAACATCTTTGCCTGGATAGTGAAATGTTCCTCAACCTCGGGGAGGACCTTGTCTCCCGGTCCGGGTAAGAATATAGGATTAACTCCCTCTAAAGATATGTCAACCCTTGAAGTCGGCTGCCCGAACCCTTTCTGCAGGGCCGTCATGCCTTCTTTGCTGAGCAGCCAGTTAACGAAAATCGTCCTGGCATTGGGGTGGGGAGGGTCTTTAGGCAGGGAAAGGCCTGCGGAAACGGTTTGTTTCACCCCGCCTTCTTTAGCCCTTAAAGGGCTGATAGGGGCCCCAACGTTCATGAACTGGGTGACATTGTCCGGATTTGGGGCAATAGCTATATAATACTTTCCTTTTGCCACCCATTCTATCTGCTGGCGCCAGTCACGGGTCATTACCAGGTCCTGGGTTACCAATTTTCTCAGGTAGGCCTTGGTCTCTTCCTCGCCCCAGCTTCGTACCAGGAAGGCTACAAAGGAAGCACCGGCTCCGGGAGTTGTCGGGTCGTTAATAACCAGCTTTCCCTTCCATTTCGGCTCCAAAAGGTCTT
>JAUYHV010000052.1 GCA_030689845.1 Dehalococcoidia bacterium | reverse complement strand
AAGACTGGCTTTATCGGTAACCCGTAACCCCCCGACAAAAGGCGTTACGATATTCATCTTGCCCAACCACCTGGAAACCACGTCTCCTCCTCCATGGACTACCACCAGGGACCACCCGGTTTTTTGCAGCTTTACAAGGTCATGCAAGGTAGTATCACTGCTGTTAAACGTGCTGCCACCAACTTTGACAACTATTATTTTTTTCATTTTTTTAAACCATTGCCGAATTTCGTCTGAAGCCGCTTTGGTTTTTTTATTTGAAATGTGCGGAATGCCGGAACATGTTTTTTTATATTCTACGTCGAGTAGTCACTGTTAGCCGTCACATATTCCTCTGAAAGATCGCAACCCCATGCTGTTGCCCTGGCCCTGCCCAGGTGCAGGTCCACAAGAATCACCACCTCCGACTGGTTCAGACTGCTGCTTACTTCAGGGTCACTGTAAGACTGCGGCTCTCCCTTTTTAAAAAGAAGGTGGCCATTGATAAATAATTCCACCCGCGACTCTCTAATCTCGGCGCCGCTCATCCCCATGGCTACCATTATCCTGCCCCAGTTAGGATCGTTTCCGTGTATCGCCGCTTTTACCAGCGGTGAACTGACGACATAGCGAGCCGCTCTCCTTGCATCACCCAGGTTCTTTGCGCCCTGGACCCTTACCTCGATTATCTTGGTAGCACCCTCCCCGTCCCGCGCTATATCCCTCGCCAGGGATATACACACTTCCTGCAACGCTTGCTGAAAAGGAACTGCCATGGGGCTTGATCCCTTTATCTCTTCGTTTCCCGCCATGCCATTGGCCAAGATAATAACGGTATCATTCGGGCTGGTGTCCCCATCGATACTTATCATGTTCAAAGATGCCTCGACTGCTTTCTTCAAAGCCCTCTGTAAAAAGCCTGGCTCGACGGCAGCGTCGGTAGTAATAAAACAAAGCATGGTAGCCAGATCCGGGTGAATCATTCCCGCGCCTTTGGCAACACCGCCTATGACAAATTCCGTTTCCCCAACCGTTACTTTTACGGCTTTTTGCTTGGGAAAGGTATCCGTAGTCATCATAGCCCTGGCAAAATCATGCCCACCCTCTGCTGAAAAGACGATCTTGTCCAGGTTCTCACTTATCTTATTAACAGGCAAATATGTCCCTATGATGCCCGTGCTGGCTACCAGGATATTTTCCGGCGATAAGGAAAGGCCTTCCGCAACCATGGCAATTACCTCTTCAGTATCAGCCAGACCTTTTTTACCTGTACAGGCATTGGCACAACCGCTGTTCACTATGATCGCTCCCGCCTGGTGGCTTTTCAGGTGTTTTTTAGATATTTTTACCGGGGCTGACTGAACCTTATTAGTCGTGAATAAACCTGCCGCCTGGCACTGGGCTTCCGATGCCAAAATACCGAGGTCCAGGACCCCTTTCCCCGGTTGTTTTATTCCCGCATAGGTAGCCCCGGCCATAAAACCCTGGGGACTGGTAACACTGCCTTTGTCTATCGTAGCTAATTTAGCTTTTATTATTTGTGCGGACATAAGGGCTATATTATATCACAGGGCAATTAGATTTTAGATTAGCATACCCGTTGTTTACGTTTTCCATAAAAATAACTTGACACAAA
>JAUYHV010000051.1 GCA_030689845.1 Dehalococcoidia bacterium | reverse complement strand
TACCGTGAATAATTTTGTTTTCCTGGCTCGAGAAGGATTTTACGATGGAACGGTTTTTCACAGGATTATTCCGGGGTTTATGGCCCAGGGGGGAGACCCCACGGGAACAGGACGGGGAGGACCGGGTTATGCCTTTGCTGATGAGTTTTCAAGTAAAAAACACCTGGCGGGTGTTATTTCCATGGCAAATGCGGGGCCAAATACCAACGGAAGCCAGTTTTTTATAACTTATGCTCCTACCCCTCACCTCGATGGAAGGCATTCGGTGTTCGGACGTGTTACCGAAGGTATGGATGTGCTGGCGAAATTGACCCCCAGGGACCCTAATGCCAGCCAGTCATTTAAAGGGGATGTTTTAAAAAGGGTTATTATAAAAGAAAGTTAAACCGAGGAGTTTTTAGCCAGCCTGTAGAAGGACGGGAAGAAAACGGGGCTGCACAGGGAAAAACCGGTTTGTGAACCTTCCGGTAAATTGACTCCGGCCGGCGGATATTAACACCCGGGGTATCTTTCTTTTCAGATTGGAGAGGAACCGGTGAATATTGCAAAAAGGATAGTATTTTTTCTTATTGTTGTTCTATCGTTGACGGGTTGTGAGCCAGAATCGACCCCAACCCCCGAGCCCTTGATTATCATGGCTACCCCGATAATTACCATTCCCCCGGTTCCACCTCAAGTCATTCTTCCTACCGTTACCTTTACACCGGAACCTACCCCATCCCCCACTCCGAAACCTTTTCCCTCACCCACTCCACTTCCGACTGCGACTCCGGCGCCTTCTCCAACGCCTACTCCTGCCATAACTCCAGTTGTACAGCCGACTCCCCAAAGAACTTTGCCTCCGGTAGTTCCCGGAAGCGTTCAGCTTGTGCTTTACCCGGGAAGGAACCTGGTTAGCCTTCCCATTATTCCGGTGGACCCCAGGGCTGTTGCGGTATTTCAGCATTATGATATATCCGAGGTATCGATACCGTATGATTGGGATAGGGAAGCCAGAAAGGATGTCTGGTTAAAAAAGGAAAAAGGCTGGCTGGATGGAAGTTATCCTATCCAGGTTGGCGAGGCATACTGGGTTACCCTGGACAGGCCGGCCCAGAGCAACCCGGTGGTAATAAACCTTGTAGGAATCAAGGCGTATTACCCGTTTTCCAGATGGATGATTACGCCCAGCGGCAGGAGGTGGGGAGTCGGTGTCGGCGTACCCGGACTGGAACCCGTGAGGTGGGCGGATACGGGTAAATTCAACCTTGCCGTTTCTTATGTAGAGTCATACAATGCGGTTTCTCAGAGGTGGGAGCAGTACACGGGTTCGGACCTGGACAACCTGGTATTGGAACCCGGAAAAGGGTACGTGGTATGGACAGGGAGTCCAGGTACCCTAATCTTTTACGACTAAAAATAATTAGCGGAAATAAAAAAAAGCCACCGAACAGAAAGAATCGGTGGCTTTTTTTTATTTCCTGTAATCTTTAACAAGTCAATAGTGGAAGGAAGATAGAAAATCCAATCAAATTGGAACCGACCTGGGAGATAGAATCTCCCTACTCCTTAGAAAGGAGGTGATCCAGCCGCAGCTTCCGCTACGGCTACCTTG
>JAUYHV010000049.1 GCA_030689845.1 Dehalococcoidia bacterium | reverse complement strand
CAACTGGCTGAAGTGGGTCGTTGCCAGGGCAAACGGGGACGGCATAGATATATGGACCGAGGATATACCCATTTCCCGGTGGAGATACCGGCCATCCTGACTTTAAATAATTCATTCGTTATCGTATACTTATCGTCGCACTAAACGGAGATTGTTCCTTGCAGGAGTAAAATTGCCCGTTAAGATCGACAAGAATTCCTGCACGGGCTGCCAGGTCTGCTCCTGGGTATGCCCGGGCAATATTATTAGAATAGATTCAGAAACAAACACTGCCGCAGCTATCTTCAACAAAGAATGTCCGAGCTGCGGCCTGTGTGAGGAATACTGCCCATTTGAATGTATCGAGGTTGTAAGGGCTGGTAAAAGGGCGGGCAAAGATACTTTCCCCATGAAAAACTATCTCATTGGACTGGGTATGGACATCCAATGAATTCGAAGACCAGGGATTTTTTAACGGATCTTGGGGATATTGTATCCCTGAAACACACAGCCCTGGTGGTTATTGATGTTCAGAACGATTTCTGTCATCCCGGAGGCGCTATTGCCAAAATCGGAAGTTTGATTTGATATATGAGTTTTAAAGAGAAATTCTACGCCAGGGTTCATGGACCCAATCACCACTGGTATGTAATATCCGTGACTGCCCTGGGCACCTTTATGACTACCTATGACATGGGGGCGGTGAACATAAGCTTGCCAAGGATAATGGCGTCTTTCCACACGAGTCTGACGGCCACGAGCTGGGTTTTGCTCTCCTTCCTGTTGACAACAACCATCTTTTTACTACCGGCGGGGAAGCTGGGGGATTTAATCGGCAGAAAAAAAGTATATAATATCGGTTTTCTTATTTTCATAACCGGATCAATGCTGGCCGGACTGTCGCAGGGACCGACTCAACTGATAATATTCAGGGTAATCCAGGGGATAGGGGCTTCGATGCTGCAAACCAACAGCTTTGCCATAATAACCGCCGTTTTTCCGGATAAAGAACGGGGCAAAGGGCTGGGGATAGGTAGCACCATGGCTGCTATCGGGACCACAGCGGGGCCTGCCATCGGCGGGTTGTTAGTTAATGCCCTCGGATGGAGGGGTATATTCTTTCTAAATGTTCCGGTAGGCCTTGTGGGTACAGTTTTAGCCTACCTGATTTTGCAGGAGAAGCTGGTCTCTACCTCTCCCGACAAAGTTGGGCGTAATTTCGATTTTCCCGGGGCGGCACTGGCTGCGGTAACCATGAGTTCACTTCTCATTGGCTTGAGCCTGGGGCAGCAGGGCAACTGGTCGGGATGGGATACCCGGTTATTCCTGGTTATTGCCGCAGCCGGGATGATAGTTTTTCCCATATTCGAGTCCAGAAGAACTAATCCCCTGGTTGACGTAAGGCTCTTTAATAACCGCACGTTTGGACTCAATAATGCGGCGCGGTTGATATGTTTTTTGTCCATTTCATCTAATATCCTTTTGATGCCTTTCTATTTGCAGATAGTTCTGGGCTTTTCCCCAGCTAAAGCGGGACTGATGCTAGTACCTATGAACGTAGCCCTGGCTCTCATTTCGCCTGTTGCCGGGTGGATGGCTAATTTCATAAGCACCAGGGTACTGGCTTCTTCAGGGATGTTTTTAATAGGGATAGCGGCCTTTTTCCTCAGTTGGCTTTCTCCTACCTCGGGTTTTGCCGCGATATTAATACCACTTATTATTTTGGGCCTTGGACACGGAATATTCCAGACGCCGAACAATACCTCGGTAATGGATTCGGTTACCCGGGATAAATTCGGCATGGCTTCAGGTATCCTGTCCCTGGTCCGGCAGACCGGGCAATCCCTCGGGATTGCCATAGCAAGTACCATTGTTGTAGCCAGTATATACTCGACCGTAGGACAGGTATCTTTATACAGCCTTAAAAGGTCACCGGAACTGTTGCAGCAGGGCGGGGCATTAATGGCTTTTTCCAACGGGATAAGCCATGCTTACCTGTTTGCCGCAATCGTGAGCGGCATCGGGATATTGTGCACATTATCGCGGGGCAAAACCGAGAGGGATAAAGGAATACATGCCCGATGAACGGTGGTGTCATTAAAAAAACAGCGGAAATCTACCGGTGTGGCGGATGGGAATCTGAGGTCGGAGGGTATCGGGAGCATTTAACCTCGACACGGCCATAAGAACCGGTCAGAGAAATCAGGGAGTTTACCGAGTTTCTCTCGACACTTCTCTCACCAAGAGACCGGAAACGGTTCTTCGTCCACCAAAAACACACTTTCCCCGGTACAGTTGCGGAGGTGCGCTAACCCCGTACATTGTGAAAAGAGCCATGCTATTTCTTCGGGGCGTACTTTTCCCGCAGTTCTCTTTTAAGAATTTTTCCCATGGCGTTGCGGGGCAGGGCATCGGTGAAAACCACGTAGGCAGGGCGTTTGAAGCCAGCAAGTTTATCCTTTGAAGACTCTATTATCTCTTCTGGAGTAGCGGTCTGCCCTTTCTTTAGAACGATAACAGCCATTACCTGCTGTCCCCACTCAGGGTCGGGCACTCCGATGACCGCCAGTTCCTCTACCTTGGGGTTGTTATAAAGAATGTTCTCAATCTCCTCGGGAGAAATATTCTCACCGGCGCGGATTATCATGTCGTCACCCCTGCCGGCCAGGTAGAAGTAGCCCTCGTCGTCCATCCAACCTTTGTCTCCCGTTCGCAGCCAGCCGTCTTTGGTGAAGGCCTTAGCCGTTTTTTCCGTATCTTTCCAGTAGCCGCTCATTACCCTCGGCCCCCTGGCCACTATTTCTCCAACCTCACCGACGGGGAGCTGGTTGCCGTCGTCATCTACGACTGCCATTTCCACGTCGGACATGGGTTTACCTATGGACGATTGCAAACGCCGCAGTTTTTTCTCTTTTTCCTCGGGAGTTCCCTGTATCTGGTGGTCTTCAGGTCCCAGGGTTGTTATGGTTGATGAGGTCTCTGTCTGGCCAAAGGCGTTGATATATCTCACCCAGGGCATAACTTCCATGGCTTTCTTGATTACTTCGAAGGGCATGGAAGCTGCCCCGTAGGTTATGATCTTCATGCTGGACAGGTCGTATTTCGAGAAATCGGGATGGTCCACAATCCATTTCAACATGGTGGGGACCAGCATGGCACGGTT
>JAUYHV010000114.1 GCA_030689845.1 Dehalococcoidia bacterium | reverse complement strand
GGTTCCGTTGATCTTGTCCAGGCTCACCATCTTTAAGCAGTTCATCGGGCAAATATCGACGCATCCTCCGCAAAGTATACAAAGTTCACCGTTAAAAACGGTCTGGATATGACATTTTAAACAGCGGGACGCCTGCTCGCTGGCAGCCACCTCGTCGTAAACCATCTCAACCTCCGATACTCCCGTCCGCCTTGTCAGGGGAAGGAGGGCCGGTCTCTGTTTCGGGATGTCGAGCCACCCTCTTTTTGGTAATTCTTCTGGGCCCGCTACCCTTAAAGTCGCCCTGCGGACAACTCGAGCCCTCCCATTCTGGAGGTAACGGTCGATGGAACGAGCTACCGTATGGCCATCCTTTACAGATTCAATGATAATCCTGGGACCAAAGGCGGCATCTCCCCCGGCAAAAATCCCCGGGGCTGTCGTAGCCAGTGTCTCCGGGTCAACTTGTATGGATCCCTCCCGGGTAGCCTTGATTCCGTCAGCTTCGGTTATAAATGAAAGGTCGCTTCCCTGGCCGATGGCCATGATAACCGTGTCTCCCGGGAAAACCTCCTCTGAATTCGAAATGGGGGCGCGCATTCTGTTTCCTTTTTCATCGATGACGGTTTCCATGCGAACAGTTTCCAAACCGGTAACCTTTCCGCCCTCGCCCAGAACTCTCGTTGGTGCCCGGCCTGTATGAAGGAACACTCCCTCATCCACAGCATCTAATATCTCCTCATCGGGAGCCTTCATTTCCCACCTCATGCCCCTGTATAATATGTGGACCTCCCTGGCGCCCAAACGTAAAGCGCCGCGGGCGGCATCCATAGCGGCTATCCCGTCTTTCTCAACAAGGCCTTCCAGCAAACGAAGGCTGGTGCGGGCGGCATCCATTGCTGTGCCGCCGCCGCCAACGACTAAAACCTTTTTCCCTATATCGACTCGTTGGTTCAAATTTGCTTCATGTAAAAAATCCAGGGAGTATATGACCCCCTCCAGGTTTTCGCCCTCAATCCCGGCCTTCCTGTCTAAATAAGCTCCAACAGATAAAAATATAGCTTCATAACCGTCATCCCGGAGAGTGTTTAAGGAAAAGTCCTTCCCCAGCCTTGCATCAAGTTTCAATTCAACACCCTGTTTAAGGATTTCCATTATCTCAAACCTCAGGAGATTCCTGGGGAGACGGTACTCCGGAATACCCAGGTGAAGCATTCCACCCGGAACGGGAGCAGCTTCAAAAACAGTTACTGAATACCCCTGGGCTGCCAGGTCCTGAGCTGCCGTGAGGCCGGCTGGACCGGCGCCTATCACCGCCACTTTTGCCGTTTTCCAGCCCGGAGGCCTGTTTCTGTGTACTTTGAGTAATGTGGTCAGCCCCTCAACGGTATTGGCATTGTTTGGAACGTCATCGGTAATCAACGCAGTTCCGTGCTCATCCCCCGACGTCCGGACTATGGCAAGGTGTTCCCGGGACTCCACTCCGTATTTTTCACAGAGAAAACGCTTTAATGCCCGGATGGATACCGGCTCGTCGATCTCACCCCGGCGGCATGCTCCTTCACACGGAGCGTTACAAACCCTCCCGCAGGCTGAAGCGAAAGGATTTGGCTGCCTGGCAATGATGTAGCCTTTTTGATAATCATAATTGGAAATAGCATTTACATACCCGCGGGCATCTGTATGGGCGGGACATCTATTCTGGCAGGCAATTATACTTCTGTAGTAATCAAAATCTACGAGTTCAACCCGGTATTTTTCTCCAGACAAAACTGCTTCCAAATTATCCCCAAATCTCGAAAGGATTCGAATACTTATTTACCCGATGAAATACGGGCACCAGGTGCCGTATTATTGCGCTGAGGGCCGTTGTTAAGAGTTGAATAACTGCCTGCCCCTGGTTCACGAATATTATTAACTACTTTTGTGGTGTCGTGGACAACATACGTTCGCTGACCAGTATCTGGGTGGTATCGTTCAACCTTGAGGTGACAACCCTGATCATGCCGCTCAGAACCAATAAGCCGACGTCGGGCTTTGTTTTTATGAATTCGTTTAACTTTTGCCCGTCAACTGCCAGGGCCTTTACTTTTTGCAAACAAATGGCGGAACGGCCATAAGTGAATGGATGTATTATGGCGGACCAGCCGAAAAGCCCATTCGGATTGACAACATCGACAGTCAGTCTTTTCCCCATTTGACTGTGTACGGATGGCGGCAGCAGCATTTGAATAGCTACTTTCCCTACTTGAATAATATAAAACTCCCTGGCCTTATCCCCGTCACGGAAGATAGTGTCTCCCGCTTCATATTCTTTCTCCACCGCCATGCCGGCTATTTCCTCAAGGTCGGCATCTTTTAAAGGAGCAAAAGTTGCGCACGCTTTTAGAACTCGTTTGAAAGCGGTCAAATCCGGCTGTTTCATTACAAAACTCCCTTCAGTCCCTCATCACTGGTTTCGAACCATTGCACGTTATTATTTTTATTAAACCAATACAATTGATGTTTACCTTTACTATAATGTTTGTTAAAAATCTATGTCGTCATCCTGTGCCACAGGCTCGAGAATAAACTTCCCCCAACGCTGAAAAACACAGTCAGCAGGCCGGCCACGGCTAATACCCCCCCCACAACCGTTGATATCCAGGTGGCCATGAGTATCCAACCTAAAACGACACACAGTGCTCCAAAAAAGATGGCTTTTTCATAAAGCCCGGTCCCCTTCTTGACAGAGGGCTGCTGTGTCATTAACACTTCAGCGAAAACGGGTTCGGGGGCTGGCCGTATCTCAATGTATAGTTCCTCAAGATTGAAAAAGGTCTTTTCCCCCTGATTGGTTCTGGCAAAGTGGGCAACGACGTTTGGGCCGCTGCCCCGTTTCGGCGAAATCTCTGTATCCATATTGGTGAGCAGCAGCACCCGAGTTTTGGGAATTTCTCCGGAAATGGTCTGGGCAATGTCCAGACCGCTCGCCCTGGAGCCAGAAACTTCATCCATTCCAATCAAATAGGGCAGGCTTGAATCGATAATAGCAACGTCCGGCCTCAACCTGTTCGCCAGCGCAAGGGCCTTGGTGGCATTGTCAGCCTCGCCAACCACCACCGCACCCGGCTCTTTTTCAACCATATCCGCCAGTAAATGTTGAACTTTGTTGTGTTCCGAAGCGATTAATACTCTCATGTCATACTCCTTTATCAGTATTGTCAGAGGTTATCCTGAAACCATGGTCCCCGGGGATTATCAACCCTTGCAACTTTCCTGATAATTTTTTATACTTAAGAATTATAATAAGCTGAGAGGCGATGTAACAACCGTTTAATTACCCTTTTTTAATGGTATTATCACGTCATTATTTTCGGGTATAATCACCTGCCTGAGATGTGAATGGTTGAAATTTTGGTAGGATGGTAGCAATGGAAAATACTGGTACGAAACAAATTACAATTATTCTTGTTGAAGACCATTCCCTTATGAGACAAGGGATCCGTAACACTCTTGAGCAGGTTCCCGATATGGAGGTAATCGGCGAGGCAGAAGATGGCCAGCAGGGTGTCGAGTTGATAGAAAAACTGAAACCCGACATCGCCCTCATGGATATCCGCCTCCCGAAGCTTAACGGTATTGCAGTTGTGCGGCGTATAAAAGAGACGGCCCCCCATACTAAAGCCCTTATGCTTTCAGCCTATGATGATGACGATTACATCCTTGCTTTGATGGAAATCGGGGCATGGGGATACCTCTTGAAGACAACTAAGACAGACGTTCTCATCGAGGCTATCCGGAGTGTCCATGCCGGCGAACCGGTCCTTGACCCTGCCGTAGCCGCCAGGGTAGCCCGGCTCTGGGCCAGCCACAACATCGAATCGAGTGGTAAGAAGACAACAGGGCAGCTCTCTTCCCGGGAATTGGAGATTTTGGAACTTGCTGCCCGGGGATTGCGAAACAAGGACATCGCCACCCAGTTAAATCTCAGCGTACGCACCGTTGAGGGGCATTTCGCCAGCATATTCAACAAGCTAAACTTATCCTCGAGGGTGGAAGCCATAATGTATGCCCTTTCACAAAACCTGATTGTCAAGGAGACATAGAAAGATATCTTTGCCAGGCCAGATGGGAACTATGGGAATTGGTCGTATCTCTCTAAAACCGCGGTGGGGCAGATGGATCGCCAGGTATCCATTATCCGCCTACAGTCCGCGGTTAAAAAACTGGCGGTTCTGGGCAATCCAGGCTCAAATCATTGCTATTTTTTGCCTTCATACAGTAGTTGAAGTTAAAGAAAGCTCTCTCCCTTTTCACATGCCATATGCCGTACCTATCAGTCTGTACCTTGTCCCTGTCATTTTCTCGGCGGTCCACTTTGGTTTTGTCGGCTCAATGGCTACCGTGTTTGGTATTTCCATTTTAAATATTTTTAACATTGCCTTTTTACATAGCGGCGCTGAGAGATGGGGGGAAGTTTCCCAGCTCGTGGTGATAATAGCCGTCGCCTTTTTTCTGGGGCGCCGGGTTGAAATGCAAAGAATCGCCTGGAAACAAACCGAAGCTACTAAATTCGCTCTGAAAGCCTCCGAAATCAAGTACCGGAGTTTGTTCGATTTAAGCCCTGTGGCAGCCATTCTGCTTAACAATAATGGCATTGTTTTAGACGCGAACCCGGCTGCCGGTTTCCTCTTTGAACGTCCCCCCGAATTCTTGCGCGGGATGCAGTCGGGTAAACTATTAGGGGATAAAACGGCAGAAAAGCTTATCAGGGCTTCCAATGATGGAAAAACGCCCCGGCTGTTAGTCTCAAGGAAAATGGAGAACGGGTCGGTGGTGCGTCTGAAACCGATATTGACCCCTGTCTTCGACAGCCAGGGAACACTGTCAATTCAAATTCTTTTACAGGACATAACGGAAGAAAGTACCAGCCAGGAGGGACTTCGAGCCTATACAGCCTACATCCTCATCGCTCAAGAACAGGAACGCCAGAAAATATCCCGGGAACTGCACGACGAAACAATCCAGCAATTATCCTTAATCTGCCATCAACTGGACTCAATTCAGAATTCCGGCCCCCCACTGGACCCTCCAAAAATAGCCGGGCTTAAAGCAGCGAGACAAACCGCTGAAAAAGCGGTCAACTGGCTGAGGGACTTTTCCAGGTCACTCCGTCCCCCTGTCCTTGATGACCTGGGGGTTACACCGGCTATCAGGCGGCTCGCCCTGGATATTGAAGACAGAATAGGGGCCAAGAGCCACTTCAAAACAAATGGAAAAGAGAAACGTTTACCCCAGGATATAGAACTCTGGTTGTTCCGTTTGGCACAGGAGGGGCTGCGGAACGTGGAACGGCACTCAAAAGCCGCCGATTTATGGGTAACCCTGGGTTTTAAAGAACACGAAGTCACTCTGGAAATACGCGACAATGGGATAGGTTTCAGTGTCTCGGATGACTTTGCAGTAGATGGGCACCTGGGTTTAATCGGTATGAACGAGCGTACTCAGATGCTTAACGGTAAGCTGGAGATTCAGTCAAATCCCTGGACCGGTTCTGGAACAAGGATTATCATAACCATCCCGGTTTAAAAAGAAACCGCAAATCGCTGTCGTAATCTCTCCGGTTGACGATTGCATGTTGAAAGTTTTGCTCGCTGAAATCCGCATTTTTCACCGCCTCTCCTTGTTGCTATTTGAACAATGCCGGCTACCGGTGCGATAATATCTATATAGAACCATCCATAAAGGGGGAAGAAATGGAACATAAATTACCGAAATTGCCGTTCGCGAAAGATGCCTTAGCTCCTCACATATCCGCTGAAACCATCGAGTACCACTACGGGAAACACCACAAAACTTATGTGGACAATATCAACCGGCTCATTGCCGGGACGGAATTCGAAAATATGTCTCTTGAAGACATTGTCCGAAAATCCTCGGGGGGTATCTTTAATAATTCAGCGCAGATATGGAACCACACGTTTTACTGGAACTGCCTGGCGCCAAAAGGCGGCGGAGAGCCTTCCGGAAAACTGGCAGAGGCCATTAACGCCAGCTTTGGCTCCTTCGCCAAATTCAAAGAACTGTTCACCAACACGGCCGTTACCCTGTTTGGCTCGGGATGGGCCTGGCTGATAAAAAACCCCGACGGCAGGCTCGCTATCGAGCCAGCCGCTAATGCCGGGACCCCGGTTAAAGACGGGAAAAAAGTCCTGCTTACCTGCGATATCTGGGAACACGCCTATTATATCGACTACCGAAATGCCCGAGCCAAATACCTGGAGGCCTTCTGGAACCTGGTTAACTGGAAGTTCGTAGAAGCAAATTTAACATAGGGCGGCCGGCAAAATCCGCCGCTCCTATACCTGTTTTCGGACTTAAAACACTCCAGCGTTGACGTCTTCAACCTGACCCGGAAGCTCTCGGCAGCGCCGGGCAGGTTGGTTATTATATTCAGTAGGGTGTTACTATTCTATCAGTTTAAACATGTTCCGGGGGGCACCGCAAACCGGGCACTTCTCGGGAGCCGTCCCTTCAACGGTATTGCCGCACGTCTGGCAAACGTAGAATGGTTTAAGTTCCATTTGCTGGCCTTTTTCCAGCTTCTTGAGGGCATCCTGGTACAGGCCGTGGTGAATCTGTTCCACCTTGTTAGCCAGTTCGAAGCTGCTGGCCGCCTTCTTGTCCCCGTCTGTCCCGGCCTGCTTTATAAAGTCCGGATACATAGCCGTGAACTCGTGGTGCTCACCCCCTATTGCCACTGCCAGGTTTTCCTTCGTGGTCTTTACTCCCTGCAGCACCGTGAAATGGTTCCTGGCGTGAACCGTTTCAGCATCCGCGGCAGCTCTGAACAGCCGGGCGATGCGTTTCTGACCCTCCGAATCCGCCTTATCGGCAAAAAATAGATATTTGCGGTTAGCCTGACTCTCTCCCGCGAATGCAGCTTCCAGGTTTCCTGTCGTCTTACTCAATTTTTACCCTCCTTGTAAATTCCCAATTTCAAAACAAATAATTACGATCACGGTATACAGTTTTTACTACCAGTACCGTTCCTCCATCCACGGGTCTCCACGGTTATGGTATCCCGCGGATTCCCAGAATCCCGGTTTGTCCTCACCGACGAACTCTATTCCCGTCACCCACTTGGCGCTTTTCCAGAAATAAAGCCTTGGGACAACAAGCCTCACAGGATACCCGTGTTCCCTTCCCAGAAGCGAGCCGTTATGCTTGATAGCCAACAAAACATCTTCCTGGAAGAAATCTTCCGAGGTTAAATTGGTCGTAAACCCGCCCGTCGATTTAACTATAATGAAATCAGCCCCCGGCAATATGTCCACGGACTCACGCAGGGTACTGGTTCCGATTCCCTCCCAGAGGTTGTCCAGCTTCGTCCAGTGGGTCACGCAATGAATGTCCGAAAATACTTTCACCAGAGGCAGGGAGGACAGTTCCTCGAAGGTGAACTCCCGTTCCTTTTTTACCATGCCCGTGATGGTAAATTTATACTTGGAGATATCAATGGAAGGCACCGGGCCGTGGTGCAGGACAGGCCAGCTTTCAGTCAATCTCTGCCCGGGGGGTACCCTGGTTTCCCTGGCGGTGTCCGGGCTTTTTATAACTTTCTCGTCCATCCCCTTCTCCTGCTTAATGGGTTTTTCTAATCCTGAACTGCTTTTCTCTAAGGTGCAATGTATTTAATGTTTTTATTAACCCTTAATCTACTATTATACCAAAAGTTAAAATACGGCTGCTGAAAAAAATTATTAAGGCACGATTTAAGCAGGTCCGTCTCCGGGCGGCGCCGGGGCCGTTAAAAAGGGGGATTCCGTTGTCTTTGTGGGAAATTCGCAGATTCAAGGGCTGTAATATTTTTTTAGTTCCTTCTAAAACTGAGTGGGTAAGAAAAAATGAAGGCACATAGATGAAGACATATACGATGAAGGGTTCACCTGATGCGTCTTCTTTATCCATTCCGACGAAAGCCGGAATCCAGTAATAATTATGAATGATTATTCTGTGTACATTATGGCTGGTAAACGCAATGGAACACTATATGTTGGTTTCACGGGGGACCTTGTTCAGAGGGTTTAGGCTCATAAGCATGATTTAGTTGAAGGATTCACCAAAAAATACAGTGTACACCTGCTCGAATATTATGAGCCGGGCAGCGATTATGAAGGCACTCTTCAACGAGAGAAACAGATAAAGGAATGGAAAAGGCGGTGGAAAATAGAATTGATTGAAAGAGAAAATCCAGAATGGAGAGACTTGTACAAAGATATTTTA
>JAUYHV010000045.1 GCA_030689845.1 Dehalococcoidia bacterium | reverse complement strand
CAAAAAAAAGTACCGGCTGCTGAAAGAAATAAAAAGCATCATAGAAAATAGCAGATTAAGTCCCGCGCTTAAAGAAAAGGGTATCGCTGTTTTTCAAAACCTGGTCAAAGCCGAGGGTAAAGTCCACGGTGTGCCCCCCGGGGAAGTTAAACTGTATGAAGTAGGGGCTGTAGACGCCATTATAGATATCATGGGAGCCGTTGTCGGTTTCGACCTGATGGGGCTGGAAAAAGTTTATTCATCCGCCCTGCCCGCCGGCCAGGGCAGTATCAGGACGGACCACGGGTATGACTACCCGGTCCCGGCGCCTGCCACCATGGAGTTGCTGGCCCGGGCAAAGGCGCCCGTCGTTGTTTCCGGTGACCCCTGGCGAGGAGAGATGGTAACGCCTACCGGCGCAGCTATTATTACGACTCTGGCATCTTTTGAAAAGCCATCCATGACTATAGAGGCGATTGGCTGCGGCGCGGCCAGCCGGGAAATTCCCGGTCTCCCGAATATTTTACGCCTGTGGGTGGGCAGCGTGGGAAAGGATGAAAGCCTGGTCCTGATAGAGACCAATATTGATGACATGAGCCCTGAAATTTCCGGGTACGTCATGGAGCGTCTTTTCCAGCTTGGAGCCAGGGATGTCTGGTTCACGCCCATTTTTATGAAAAAGAACCGTCCGGCTACAATGCTGACTGTCACGGCTGCACGGACGGATGAGCCCGCCATCGTGGAAACACTTTTCAGGGAGACGACAACCCTGGGGTTGAGGGTGCGCCCGCTGTCAAGACATGAAGCCGGGAGGGAGACGGTTGATTTCAAGTCCAGCCTGGGAACAGTGTCGGTGAAGATTAAAAAGTTCAGGGGTCAAGTCCTGGGTGTTTCTCCCGAGTACGACCACTGCTGCCGAATTGCCCGGGAAAAAGGACTGCCTTTGCAGGATGTTTTGAGGATGGTTGAATCGGAGGCACGGGAAAGATTTTTATAATAATACTAAAATATTTTTTAAATGGTGACGATGGTTTCCGGGGTCGTCCCTGACCCCGGGAGAAACACTTTGGTCGGGTTGCGGGGCAAGTCCGGCCACCACAAAAATTAAAAACAGTTTGCAGTCACAGGAAAGCCGGATTCCGGTAAAACCGCATCAGGGTTTCTGCTTAAAAAACCTGCAAGTCTGAGAAATGATTTTGGAGGCGGCTCATGGAAACCGGAAAGAAAGATACAGCATGGATAATTTTCATCGTTTTGCTGCTGGTCATGGCCGTTACCGGAGGATACACCTTCCTTAAAAAGAGAACTGTGGGGGAGCAACTGGTTATACGCCAGCCGGCCCCTGGAGCTGAGGATAACGTTTACCGTGTTTATATAGAAGGCGCGGTGGTAAGCCCGGGTTTTTATTCCATTTCCGGGGGGCAAAGCCTGGCGGACGCAATCCAGGCGGCTGGAGGCTCCACTGTTAATGATGGTTCAGGTGATGTAATAATACGTATCGTGCTTGATGATGGACAGCCGCAGCCCCAGAAAGTCAACGTAAATACTGCCGAAGGCTGGCTCCTGGAAGCCCTTCCCCAGGTTGGGCCGTCCACGGCAAAGGAAATCATGGACTACCGTCGGCAAAACGGCCCTTTCGATAACATCAGTGACCTGTTAAATGTAAAAGGCATAGGACCGGCAAAATTTAAGCAGATTAAAGAGTTCGTTACGGTAAATTAGGAGATAATCCTGGAGTTTTGAGGATTTATTATCCCTGACCGGCTTGATTATGATGCTTTGCAGGCGAAAATTATTTCATATAGTTTCCTGTTTTTCAGGTACAGGTAAATGGTACTGATATATTCCGGCGTCGCCTGGCTTCTGGGGATATGTGCCGGACTCGGCTACTTCGAAGTGCCCTCCTGGCTTTATTTTTTTTCCGGATTGCCCGTCCTTTTTTTTCTTTTTACCCGCCGTTTCAGGTATTGCGTCTTAGCTTTAGTTTGCATAGGTCTCTTTGCGGCAGGAATGGGGCGGGCGGCCTGGACAGAGTCGCCGGTTACAGATAGAAACATTGCTTATTATAACGGCAACGAAGGAGTGGAGATTACCGGGGTAATAAAAAGCGACCCTGAAATCCTGGAAAAGGGAATAAGGTTTACCCTGGAGATAGAGGAGGTTTCCTTTGAAGGCGCCGTAAGAGTGGTATCCGGGAAAGCCCTTGTTTATTCTGCGCTGCCGGTTCCAGAAAACACCTCCAGTGACTTCCCGCATTTGAGCTACGGCGACCGTTTGAAAATCCGCGGGGCCATGAAAACTCCGCCGCAATTTGAAACTTTCGACTACCGGGAATACCTGGCCCGCCAGGGGATATCCTCAACTATAAACTATCCGGAGGATATAACCTTCATCTCTGCCGGGGCAGGCTCGCCGCCGCTGGTCTGGATTCACAGGCTCCGCGATTTACTGGCCAAAAACCTGCGGGCTACCCTGCCGGAGCCTGAATCCTCTCTGGCGCAGGGTATTTTCCTGGGAAAACGCGGCAGCATACCCCGGTCCCTGTCCGAGGCTTTTGCCCACACGGGAACGACCCATATTTTGGCTATCTCCGGCCACAACCTGAGTATCCTGGCGGGACTGCTCCTCAGCCTTGGAGTGGCGGTATTCGGCAGGAGACATCACCTCCACATACTCCTCGCCCTGTCGATAATATGGTTTTATGCCGTTCTGGTGGGACTCATCCCCTCTGTAACCCGGGCGGCTATCATGGCTTCCCTGTTTCTTGCGGCGGAGTTCCTGGGAAGGCCGGGAAGCGCCGCAACGGCAACAGTGTTAGCTGCCGGAGTCATGGCGGGTATTCTCCAACCCTTGATTATTGGAGATGTTGCTTTCCAGCTAAGCTTCCTGTCTATCCTGGGATTAATTATTCTGGCGCCCCGGTTCCGTTCGGCCTGGACGGCTTTACTCGGGGAAAAGCTGGAGGGACACAGGTGGGGCGGTTTTGCCGGCGTGGTTTTGGACAGTTTCGGCATCACCCTGGCGGCCGTGCTGTTTACCTGGCCGGTGGTGGCCAGGAGTTTCAACATCGTTTCCATTACCGGATTGCCGGCCACCCTGCTGATAGTCCCTGTTTTTCCCGCCATAATTTTGCTCACCGCCGCCACGGGTTTCCTCGGTCTTGTGTTGCCTGCCGTTGCCCAGGTTGTTGCCTGGGCGGCCTGGCTGCCCCTATTTTACATGGTTGCCGTCGTGAAAGGATTTAATACACTTCCGGGTTCATATATCGTTACAGACGGCATAAACCCGGGGTATTTTTTCGGATACTACATGTTGTTGTTTTTAGCCCTGGCAGCCGCGGCCCGTCCGACTTACCTGATGCAGTTTATTAAAGTGCTGCTAAAAGTATTGGTCGGGATAAAACGGTATCTGGCCGGTACTCTTATACCAGGATATAAAAAAGGAATCGCGGCTGTTTTGATTTGCCTTTCATTTTTGGCATGGCTGGGAGCAATGTCAGGGCCTGACGGCAAACTCCATGTCAGTTTTCTCGATGCAGGTAGCGGAGAGGCCGTGCTCATTCAGAGCCCCGGGGGGCGGAATATCCTGATTGACGGCGGGGCCAGCCCGGGCAAATTGAACCTGGCCCTGGGGGAGAAACTGCCTTTCTGGGAGAGGAATATCGACCTGGCGGTGCTGACGGCTCCCGATAATCTCCACCTCCCGGGACTTGTGGAAGTTTTGAGGCGGTACCGGGTGGGCAGCGTTATAGAGCCCGGTTCCGGTTCTGCAGGTGGTCCCGGCACGGTCGCAATACTTGCAGAATGGCGGAGGGAGGTTGAAAACCGGGGAATTCCTGCGACGGAGGCAAAAACGGGGCAGTGGGTGGAACTGGACGGGGGATTCAGGCTCGGAGTGCTTCAGGCTCCGCCCGGCCAACCGGGTACAACCCTGCTCCTGGATGCGGGGGAGGTACAGTTCATTTTTGCGGGCGCCGGTGTGCGGAACGATCTCCTGGCAAGGCAGGCAAAACAAAAGAGCACCATCCTCAAGCTGCCCCTTCGGGACAGCAAAAATATCCAACCCGTTGTGCTGCCCGGGGGGCTCCAGGCCGTGGTGGTTCCCGGCATTTCAAGCGAAAAAGATAAAGATGTCGGTGACCCGCAGCCCGTGTCAGGTACTGAGGTTTATTACG
>JAUYHV010000113.1 GCA_030689845.1 Dehalococcoidia bacterium | reverse complement strand
GATGCGCTCACCTCCTGTATTGTAAAGAGCATTAATTATCACAGCGCCGAAAAAATAGATGAAACCAGCAGCGACATGCAGGAAAACGATTACGGTAAAGAGGTAGACAACGATCGGCCCGCGGGACTATTTCAGCCCCTTTTCCCGGAGAACTTTTTCAAACAGTTCCTCAAAGGTGGGCAGGGGCGCCTGGCCCTCCCGGTCGGGCCTCATTTTCAGCCTGGCCGCGCCGCTGGGACAGCCGGCAACGCAAATCCCACACCCTATACACCATTCTTCATCCACTTCCGGGAAATCGTCCCCGAGGACCACGGCGTTAACGGGGCACACTTTTACACAGTCCCCGCAGGCGGTGCATTTCTCCCGGTCGGTGTCCCTGAGGAAAAAAGTAGCCATCAGAACATCCCTGGGTATCTTCCTCCTTCTTATGCTCCCCACGTTCCAGCAGGCACAGCCGCAGCAGTTGCAGCAATGCTTAATATTTCCCAGGGCGTTGTCAACAAAGTGAACCAGGCCGGCTTCCTCGCTCTTTTTTATTATGTCCAAAGCTTCTTCCCGGGTGATTTGCCGTGCCAGTCCCCTTTCGATGACATATTCGGCCAGGTCGTCGAACTTCAAACATACTTCCAGGGGATGGTTACAGCCCCGGTCCCTTAATTTCATTACCACGCGGCAGGGGCAGTGGGTCACGGCAAAAACCCTGGTCTGGTTGATAACACTTTCCATGGTATGGTACGGATAAACAGCCTGCAAAGACGGTTCTATGGTATTTTTTGCAGGGACGTAACGGTAGGGCTTGGTGGCGGAGCTGCCATAGGCTTCTTCCGTTACCTCCCTCTTAAAATACCTGCCGAGGAGTTCTGTCATCCTCCTGGCGGCGGGGGTATCTTCACCTTTCCAGAAAAAAGTCTGGGGAAAGCCAAAACCGACCTGCTGCAAGGCATAGCCTTTTTCCCCGCTTTTCGTCTTTCCCGAAAAAAGCAGGCCCCTTTCCGTCAAACTATCAAGGACATCTCTCAGCTTATCCAGGGTAATTCCGCTTTCCGGGGCAATTTCCTCAGCGCTGACCACCTGCAACGGGGCGACTTTTGTAGGCAGCAACAATGCCACCTGGGCTTCTTCCGGTGTAAAATTCTCCTTGAGAATCTCTACCAGCCCGTCTTTAAAAGGGTACCCCATACCCAGGGTTGACAGGTGAAAGGCAAGCTGCTCATAAATGTTATGGGTCATCCCTGGTCTCCCTTTTTAATAAATGAATATCCACCCCTTTATTATATAACGGACGAGCCGGTTTATGGCAACGTTTATGCCTAAAAGCTTTCCGCGAAACACCATAAAATCCCCCTTTATTAAAGGGGGATTAAGGGGGATTTGAAAGCACTTTTATAAGGTTCGCGGGAGGCGCAGCCCGACGTAAAATTTGCCAAAATCGCCGATATGTGTAACAATTAAAGACTGTCTAATTCTCGTTTGAAAGAAATAATCTATGGGCTCAGTTATAAAAAAACGCAGAAAAAAAATAAACCATGACAAACACCGGAAGATGTTGAAGAAGACCCGGTGGCAAAGG
>JAUYHV010000032.1 GCA_030689845.1 Dehalococcoidia bacterium | reverse complement strand
ATTGTTGCCGCTGTTTCGGTATTGACGGGTAACCATTTAAAATTCCCTCCCCGTCCGGAGGAATGACACCAGTATTCAGGTTTGACAGCTAAAGAAGAATCTTGTTTTTCACTAAGGTAAGGTTCGTAATCATCATATGTTGTTAAAGGTACCGTCTCCCGGAACTCTTCTATGGTTTTCGGCTTATGGTTGTTCATGATTTTCCTGCCGAGAACGCTTTCGGCCACACGCTCGATCTGGTCCGTCAAGAGTTCTTTCTGGATATCCATGAATTCACCTATGGATAAATCAAGAAAGCCGCAATACCTTTTCCACAATTCCTCCCGGGTCAAGGTCTGAAAATATTTATCTTCTGGTAACAACTTCTTTTATCCCTTTCAATATTATTTTTATTATTTGGTGCCGTACACTATAAAATCCTGGTATACAGGTTCTTCTTCTATCCTGTAGTTCATGGTCAATCCTGAAAGCAATGAGTCGAGTTCCCGGAGAGAGTAATATTTTTTATTGGGTCGTAACAGCAGCGGCACATACAGCAGGCCTACCAGAAACCAGGCCGTGAATTCCAGCCATGCTCTAATTATATTTTTCCCTGAACGTAGCTTCTCCCGGAGGTTATCCCGGACCAATTTCCATCCTAAACCGGGGGCCTCTTTATCCGATGGGTAAGTTATGACGTAATGGCCGCCTTTTTTGAGAATGCGTAGGATTTCTTTCGTCGCCTCAGTTTTTTCATCTATAAAGTCCATCACATGTATACAAAATACCCTGTCAAAACTATCCTGAGCAAACAATAAGTGCCTGGCATCCATTTGTAACAGTTCTATTTTCTTACCGAGCCGGGCTGCTTTCTTGCCGGCCTTCCGCAAGGCAGAAGACGAATAATCAACACCTACAATATCAACATTTCCGTTAGTTTCCAGGATGCGGGTTATTTCATTACCGGTTCCCAGTCCCACGCACAGAACCCTGTCACCATCTCTCAAATCCAATTTGCTTATACTTGCTTCCTGTAATTTCCTGTAGCGATGCAGTTTTCCCGTGGAGAGATCATAAACAGGGTTGTATACAAGGTTGAAATATGCCTGTAATAATTTCCCTGCTGCATTCATAAGTTAAGAAAAGATCCTGCTTGCAACAGATATCGCAACGATTTCAGAATAAGGCTTGAAAATTGTATCCTGGAAGGTCACCATAAATACACAACCTGGCGCATAATAACTTTTCCCCAATATAATTATGAAATCACTATAAGGCAATACACTTTACGTGAAAAATCTCACATTAACAAATATCCTCACACCTGTGAGATATCACAAAAAAATCACATTGTTTCAGGTAATTCTATTTCATCTTCCCGCCCGTACCCGGCGCAGTCAGCCGACCCTGAAGCGACCCGAAGGTTACCCGACAGTTTATACCCTGTAGACCAGGGAAATAGATATTCAAGACTTTTTTTCGTTTTTCCAGCGCGTTTCTTTCGGGGTGTCTTCGATAACGACCCCAATTTCAGCAAGTCCCGAGCGAATCCTGTCTGCCAGGGCCCACTGTTTTTGGGAGCGCAATTCCTTCCTGATGGAAATCAATAACTCAATAAAGGGTTCGGCTTCTGTCGTCTTCCCTGTTTCCTTTTCCAGAGTCAGTCCCAATACCCCGGTCAGTTCCCTGAGGGTAATTTGAGCTTTTTCAACGTTCAGCCCGCTTTCCAGTCCCTTGTTGATTTCCCTCACAAGGTCGAAGACAATGGATAATCCCTGGGCGAAATTGAAGTCATCATCACAGGCATCGGAAAACTTCTTTTTATATATCTCCAGGTCTATATCAGCCGCATTTGCGCCTTCAGACTTTGCCGTGGCTGCTTCGATTATCCTCCCGGCTCCTTTTTGAGCGGCTGTTAAGGCTTCCGTCGTATATGTTAAGGGGCTCCTGTAGTGGGAGCTTAAAACCAGCACACGTAAGGCATCGGCGGAGAAGTTCTCCAGGACCTCTCTAATTGTTACCAGGTTACCGAGGGATTTGCTCATCTTTTGTTCGCCCAGTTGCAGCATCCCGTTATGCAACCAGTACCGGGCAAAGGGTTTTACACCGGTAAAACATTCAGACTGGGCTATCTCGTTTTCGTGATGGGGAAAAACCAGGTCTTGCCCGCCCGCGTGGATATCCAGGGTTTCCCCCAGGTATTTTAAGGACATGGCCGTGCATTCAATGTGCCAGCCCGGTCTTCCCCGCCCCCAGGGACTTTCCCATTCAGGCTCCCCTGGTTTGGCCTTTTTCCAGAGGGCAAAGTCGAGCTCCTGTTCTTTTGTTGATCCTGCCCCTGATTGTGTTGGCCCGCTTTCTACCGTTGACCGGCGGCTCAGGGCTCCGTAATCCGGAAAACTCTTTACCCTGAAATATACCCCGTCATCTTTTTCATAGGCATGGCCCTTATCAACCAGGCGGCTTATAACCTCCAGGATCATGGGGATCTCCTCCGTGGCTTTGGGGTAGACATCGGCCCTTTTAATGTTTAATGAATCCATATCCTGAAAATAACGTTCGATAAAATGGTCTGCCAGTTCCCTTGTTGTTTTACCCGTTCCTGATGCGCGGTTTATGATCTTGTCGTCAATATCCGTGAAATTCTGAACGTATTTTACTGCGTAGCCCCTTGATTCCAGGTATCTCCTGATGACATCAAACAGTATGTAACTCATGGCGTGGCCTATATGGCAGTCATCGTAGGGAGTAACTCCGCACACGTACATCTTTACGGTGTTACCCTGTGTCACGAATTCTTCTTTGCGGCCGGACAACGTATTAAATATTTTCATTTTTGCCTTCTTGAAAGACCGTAGCTACGGCAAAGGCTTCAATCCCCTCGCCCTTTCCCGCGGCGTTAAGTTCATTGGCTGTCTTGGCTTTTACCGATACCCGGTCAGGAGTAATGCCCAGGGCCCCGGCGATTTTTATACGCATGGGTTCAATGTATGGCTGCAGTTTCGGACTCCGGGCCACAACAGAGGCGTCGATATTACCTGTTTGCCAGCCGTTTGCAGTCAGCAGGTCTCGGGTACGCAGGAGGAGGTTAATGCTGGCAATATCTTTATATTCCGGGTTCTCCGGGGGAAAGTGCTTTCCAATGTCTCCACAGGCAGATGCTCCCAGAAGAGCGTCAATGATAGCATGGAGGAGCACATCTCCATCACTGTGACCTTCGAGTCCCATGGAATACGGGATTTCAACTCCCCCCAGCATGAGTTGTTTGCCGTTTATCAATGGATGAATGTCGTAACCTATCCCAACTCTCACGGAGCAGATTCCTTAAAGTTAAAAGCTAAATTCTCAATCATTTACGGGCTTTCAAAACCGGTGACCTGAACTATTAAACCAATCAGAACAGTGTATACCTCTGCCGGAGTATAGCATCTGCTGTTGCAAGGTCTTCCCGGGTGGTTATTTTTATATTTTGGTTGGAACCCAGAAATATTTTTACCTTATGGCCGGAAAGTTCTACCAGGGAAGCTTCGTCGGTTACATCCCCTTTTATTTTCCGGTAAGCATTTTTAATTATATCAATTTTATACACCTGGGGTGTTTGTACAGACCAGATCCCCTGTCTTTCAATGGTTTGTTCCACTTCATTTTCCGCATTTACTCTCTTAATGGTGTCTGTCAGGGGTACTGCGGCAATGGCTGCCCCGCTGGTAAGAGCTTCGGCAATACCCCTTTCTATCAAATCAACCGTTATACAGGGGCGTGCTCCATCGTGTATAACCGCAAGGTCGCAGTTCTGGAGATGCTGTAGCCCTTTCCAAACAGAGTCCTGGCGGCGGGGTCCACCGGGGACCATGCGGTGAATTTTGCTCCAACCTTTCCTGGCGGTTAACTCCTCCCCCCTGGCCAGGTTTTCTGCTGATAAGACGACAACTATTGATTGGACCAGGGGACAAGTTTGAAAAACATCTATGACCCAGGCCAAGGCAGGCTTACCTGCCAGGGGATGGAATATCTTGTCATATCCGCCCATCCGGGAACTGTTTCCGGCGGCTACCACAAGGGCACCGACATGGGTGTTTGCGGATTTGGTGGAGGAAGCCTGGTCAGGCGTAGCTCTAACCCCTTTCGTGGTAAGTGCCGTTTTTTACCTGGGCGAATATCATCCTGCCCATGGCTGTCTGCAGTACCCTGGTTATAGTTATGCCGACAGAGGAATTCAGGTGCCTGCGGCCGCCTTCTACAACTACCATAGTGCCGTCGTCCAGGAAACCCACACCCTGGCCGGGTTCTTTACCTTCCTGGGTAATGCGTATATCCATCTCTTCTCCGGAAAGTACTACCGGTCTTAAGGCAATGGCAAGTTCGTTGATGTTAAGCGCTCTTACACCCTGCAATTCGGCTACACGGTTTAAATTATAATCGTTTGTAATTATCGGGCTATGCTCCTGCCGTGCCAGTTTAACGAGCTTGGCATCCACTCCTTCGGTGTCGTCGAAATCTATATCGCTGACCTGTATCGGCACATCGGCTTCTTTCTTCAATTTGTTAAGCATTTCCAGTCCCCGCCGCCCTCTTTTACGGCGCATGGGGTCGGAGGAGTCGGCAATGTATTGCAATTCCTGGAGAACAAATTTTGGAATAACGAATACTCCGTGGATGAAACCGGTCTGGCTGATGTCGGCGATCCGTCCGTCGATGATGGCGCTGGTATCTACTATCAGCTTTTGCGTGCCTGCCTTTACAGTACCGGTACCGGCGCTGCCCATGACCGGTGAATTGACTGACAGGAGCTGAAACAAATCTTTTCCCCTTGCCAGGAGTACCGCAGTCCCCATATAAATCAGGAGTATGGTAACCGCAGCGGGAATAGTCTTGCCGAATACGCCGGGGAGCAGGGATAAGGGCAGAGCCAGCAGGGCGCCGGCCAATAAGCTTAAAAGAACTCCTGTGATTATTGCGATAACTGTTGCCCCGGAAGTCTGGCTGATCCAGCGAAGGGGACGATAGGTTAAAACTGGGGCTAAGAATATCCCGGCTAAAAAACCGGCGATAGCCAGTATCAACGGAAGGCTACCGGAGGCATGAAAACCGCCGTCCCCGGCAATGGAGCCGCCGATGAGCCAGAAAGCCAGGCTGAAGACTATACCACCGAAAACCCTTGAAAATATTTTTATGTTCATGAAGCAACCGCCACTTTACGCTTAATTTAACATATTGTAACGTAAAAAGTCAAAAATCCCCCTATTTCCCCCTTTATTAAAGGGGGATTGAAGAGCTTCTCCCTTTCGTAAAGGGAGATTGAGAGGGATTTTATGGCGTTTCGCGGGAAGCTCTAAATGACACACAAAAATATAACAGACGGCACATTCAGTGATATAATTAGCCGAAGCTGGCTTACTTGCTATATAGCCGAAAAGGGCCGGTGTAATACCGGGCAGTTGAGTTCAAGGACAGAGCGTGGCAAAACCAACACGGTTTACTCCTGAATTAGTGGAAGAATATACCAGAAAGGGTTACTGGAACACCACCACCCTTTCGGATATCTGCGCGCGGAACGCCCGGGAATACCCCGATAAGGAAGCCCTGGTGGATTCCCGCAAAAGGCTGACATGGGCCCAGGTCGACGACCAGGTTGACCGGCTCGCCCAGGGACTTGTGGAAACAGGTTTTAACAAAGATGACCTCATAGTAACCCAACTTCCCAATTATGCTGAACTTTATTTATGGCGCATCGCCAGTGAACGTGCCGGGACGCTGTGGCTGCCTGCCCTGAGAAGCTGGCGTCACACAGAGATGGGATACCTGCTGAAGACCGTGAAAGCGGCGGGGATTGTCATCCTCAGCCGTTTTAAGGGTTTTGATTTTCTTTCCATGATAAAGGAGCTTCAGCTTGACCTGCCCCACCTGAGGCAAATCCTCGTCGCGGGAGACGACAACGGGCGGGACAATAAGTCCCTTAAGGAAATCCTGGAAAAACCCGTTGATAAACAGGCTTTGGAAAAAGTCCTTCAAAGAAGAAAAGCAGCGGCTACTGAATTTTCCCTGGTTTTACCAACCACCGGCACCACCGGTTTGCCCAAGTTTGTGGAGCATCCCATTTGCACCCGCATGAACCTGGGAAGAGCTTATGCAAAAATATTCCGTTTAACAGGGGATGACATTGTGGGGGCTCTTTCTCCCACCTCCGGAGGGCCTAACGTAGTGGCTTATCTCGCGGCTCCCCAGGTGGGTGCAAAAATCGTAATGCTGGAGACCTTCGATGCTGTGGAGGCCCTGAGGCTTATTGAAAGGGAAAAAATTACCGTTGTTTGTGCGGTGCCTGCGCAACTGGCAATGATGCTTCAGCACCCTGATATCTTTCATTACGATTTAAGTTCTGTACGTCTCTGGCACAGCGCCGGCGCTGCCCTGCCATATAATATCGGTGTTGAACTGGAAGATAAGATTGGCGGTACCGTGGTGCAGAGCATGGGTGCAGCGGACTGGGGAAGTGGAATAGTTGCTTCCCCTGAAGACGCCAGACAGGTGCGCCTGCAAACTGCGGGCAAACCCATTCCGGGCTCTGAAATAAAGCTGGTAAATAGTGAGGGTATGGAAGTGCCAGCAGGCGAAACAGGTGAGATAACCGGAAGAGGCGCGGGATGCGCTTCCGGATACTATCTTGATGAAAGAGCGACTCTCCATGCCTGGGCTGAAGACGGGTGGATACGTTTTGGAGACCTGGGCAAGCTGGATGCCGGTGGAAACCTTATTGTGGTGGGCAGGAAAAAAGACATAATTATCAGGGGAGGCCAGAACATATATCCCGGCGAAGTAGAAAGTCTCCTTATCGAACATCCCGGTGTCGCCGGGGCTGCAGTAGTTGGAATCCCGGATCCGGTCATGGGGGAAAGAGCCTGTGCTTTCCTGGCGCTTAAAAAGGGACAATCAATAACTTTCGATGAAGTAAAAACGTTCTTAAAATCCAAAAATATTGCTTCGTATAAACTGCCCGAAAAAATTGAAATCATTAACGAGATTCCCCTGGCGGGAGACCAGAAGACAGACAAGAAGCTGCTAAGAAAGAGATTTCTTGAATCTGAAGCCGGCAGACAGCAGGCACAGGCCGGTCCCGCAGGACGCCCCGGCGGGGGGCAAGTTTGACATATTACTGCGCGCCGAATTCCAAATAGAATCAGGTGAATAAGATGAATGAGCAAAAGGAAAATCGCATCGAAACAGACGTGCTGATTATTGGGGGAGGAATTGCGGGTCTATTTGCCGCTGTAAAAGCGAAAGAAAAGAACGCTTCACTCCGGGTTCTTCTGGTGGATAAGTGCTATCCTGGAGCCAGCGGGTCCTCGGTCTTTGCTGCCGGGGTGCTGCCGAATTGGCAGCCGGGTGATGAGTTTGAAAATTATGTCCGGGAGATTGTGGAAGATAATTCAGAATACCTCATAGACCAGGACTACGTATCGTTGGCGTTGAAAGAATCCTATGACAGGTTTCTCGACCTGGTAAAGTATGGCGTAGAATTCCAGAGGGATGAAAACGGAGAGGTAAAAAGAATACCTGCCCTGTCATCCAGGTTCGGGAAATGCACGCCTTATGAAGGGGGAGTGCAGCTGACGTGGAAAGTGCGAAGCGAAGGGGTAAAAAGGGGGGTCAAGAACCTTGACAGGGTGTTTATTACCGACCTTTTGATGAAAGACGGTGTTTGCTGCGGCGCTGTGGGTTTCCACATCTTATCAGGGGAGTTCTTTGTTATTAATTCCAGGGCTACCATAATTGCCACAGGGAGCATCTTTTTTAGCCGCACTCAAATGGGCACGTCAGGGACAACCGGGGACGGCATGGCCGCAGCGTTCAGGGCCGGAGCTCAAATAAGGAATGCCGAACAACTGTGGGCTACCGTCGGACCTGCCTCGATGGCATCTCCGGGTCTCCACGTTCTCTTTGGAAACGGGGGTATTCTTGTCAACTCAAAAGGGGAACGCTTCATGGAAAAATATAATCCCCTTTTATTAGAGGAGGCAAGGCGGTTCGAGACTGCCCGGGCTATACTCAATGAATGGCGGGAGGGGAGAGGTCCCTGCTGGCTGGACTGCAGACACCTGCCTTCAGAAAAATTGAACATGATAAAAACTTCCCTTCCATTGTTTACCGCAGGACTTAAAAAGATGGAGATAGACCTCGCTGCCGACAGGATCGAGTTCGTACCCTATGGCCTCTCTCTTCTCCATACAGGCGGGATAAGGATAAACGATGCTGACGGGGATGTAGGCATACCGGGTTTGTGGGTTGTGGGTGGAGCGGGAGACTATTGTGGTGGGGCCGAGTCCACCACCGCTACCACGTTAACGGGTTCCTCGGTCCAGGGGGCAAGAGCCGGTTTGAGGGCAGCAGAATACGCCGGCGGTTTGAATAACCGGGTATTGGACGAAAAGCAGGTTCGAGCAATGAAGGCAAACGTTTTTAAATCTTTACATAACAAAAGCTTAGAGAAATCCTTTCTCAGGGCAGAAGAGGTCTATACGGGTATCTGCCGCATTATCCTCAGGCATGTAAATCTCTTTAAAGATGAAAACATGTTACAAAAAGCCGTCAAGGAGATACATAATCTCAAAGAGGAGTTCGGTGTAGGCGGTGCAGTGGATATCCGGGGACTGCAAAAGGTCCATGAGGTAAAGAACATGCTGCAACTGGCTGAGGTGATTGCCCGGTCATCTTTATTGCGCACCGAGAGCCGTAGCGCCCATTTCAGGATGGATTTCCCGCAGCGCGACGATATCAACTGGCTGAAGTGGGTCGTTGCCAGGGCAAACGGGGACGGCATAGATATATGGACCGAGGATATACCCATTTCCCGG
>JAUYHV010000025.1 GCA_030689845.1 Dehalococcoidia bacterium | reverse complement strand
CCTGCCAAAAAGGGTGTCCAGGTTTTCGATACCGACGAACATCCCAGGGACACAACCCTTGAAGCCCTTGGATCTCTACCTCCCGTGTTTAAAAAAGACGGGTCGGTCACCGCAGGTAATGCTTCCGGCATAACCGATGCCTCTGCAGCCCTGCTGGTCATGTCAAAAGAAAAGGCTAGAGAACTTGGACTATCGCCCCTGGCGACTATCGTATCTTATGCTTCCGGCGGAATTGACCCGGCTTTCATGGGCATGGGAGCAGTGCCTGCCACGAGAAAGGCATTGAAAATTGCCGGTCTGACAACAAAGGATATCGACCTTTTCGAGTTAAATGAAGCCTTTGCCTCCCAGTCCCTGGGGGTGGTCAAAGACCTGGGCATCAGTTGGGACAGGATAAATGTAAACGGAGGCGGTATTTCACTTGGTCACCCCATCGGTTGCACAGGAGCCAGAATACTCGTTACCCTCATTTTTGAAATGAAACGCCGCAACCTCCGGCACGGCCTGGCAACCCTGTGCATCGGTGGAGGCCAGGGAATGGCTATGATTTTGAGAAGAGACTAAACACGGGGTGAATTTAAAGTGAGCAAAACAAGAATCGGCATTATCAATATAACCAGCTACGCAGGTTCGGAACTGGTCAGGCTGCTGCATTACCATCCTGAGACCCAATTGGTGTGGGGCACAGGACGGGGTCTGGCCGGGACAAAACTGAACGAGGTATTTCCTCAATTCACTGATATCGACATCCCGGTCCTTCCAGAGCCATCCGGAGAAGTAGATATAGTTTTTTCAGCCCTCCCCCACAAAGCCAGTGCTGAAGCTTTGCTGCCCTTTGTTGGCAAAAATGTTGCCGTGGTGGACATAAGCGCTGATTTTAGACTAAAGGACGCCGGCGAATATCCCCGGTGGTACGACTTCAATCATCCCGCTCCGGAACTACTCGGCCGGGCGGTATATGGCCTTCCGGAGCTTCACAGGAAGCAAATCACAAACACGCGTCTGGTGGCAAACCCGGGGTGTTACCCGACAAGCGCTATTCTTGCTTTAGCCCCTGCGGTCAAAGAAGGGCTAGTCAATGGAGATATTATTATCGACAGCAAATCCGGGGTATCGGGAGCAGGCAGGGCCTTGAATATGAACGCTCATTATTCCGAGGCCAACGAAAACCTGTCGGCATACGCCTTATCGGGTCACCGCCACCTCCCCGAAATCACCCAGGAATTAAATTTACTGAATCCATCCCTGGACCTATCAGTGACGTTCCTTCCTCATCTTGTTCCGATGACCAGGGGTATTCTGAGTTCATGCTATGCCGGTTTATCAGGAAAGTTCCCCGTAAATGAAAACAGCAAAAAAGAGATAATATCGATTTATAAGGATTTTTATAAGTCCGAACCCTTTGTGAAAGTTGTTCAGACACCTCCCCAGACAAAACACACAATGGGTACCAACCTCTGCCTGATTCATCCAACCGTTGACATGAGGACCGGGCGGCTCATCGTAATAAGCTGCCTGGACAACCTGGTAAAAGGAGCTTCCGGACAGGCTATCCAGAACATGAATCTCATGCTTGGTTTTCCGGAAACCACGGCATTGGAGGCATTTTCCATCTACCCGTAACAAGATTACCAGTAAAATGCCCTGAAATAATCTTGCCTGTTTGCCTCCCCTCTGCTATACTTTCAGCGCGTGCCCCCATCGTCTAGTGGTTAGGACGACGGCCCTTCAAGCCGTTAACAGGGATTCGAATTCCCTTGGGGGTATTCTAATTCCTTTAAAAAATCACTCACTGCCAATAATTGCCTCACCCAAAGCTTTTTTATCTACCTTTTGTCCGTCAGCCACCTTTGGCAAGGCTTCCAGAATTTTAATCTGTTCCGGGATCTTGTACGAAGCAATTTCTTTTCCCGAAAGGAAACTAATCATCTCTTCACGGGTAAATCCCGTTCCCGGTTTAAGGACAAAACAGGCGCACGCCCGCTCCCCCATAATTGAATCAGGCACTCCTATCACAGCAGCCTCGCTTACGGCAGGATGGGTCAGGAGTAAATTTTCAATTTCAGTTGGAAATATATTTTGCCCTCCCCTGATAATAACGTCTTTTTTCCTGCCTACAATTATCAAATTTCCACGCTGGTCAAGTTTACCCAGGTCGCCCATCCTGAACCACCCGTCCCCCGTCCACGCCTGCCTGGTCGCCTCGGGGTCTTTATAATAGCCGGAATCACCCCCGGGCCCTTTCAGCATTATTTCGCCGACCTCTCCTTTTGGCACTTCCTCTCCATTCTCATCGACCAGTTTGAGTCGTGCTCCTCCGTAAGGCTTACCGACGGTAAAGAGACGGGTCTGACGGTCATCGTTCAACAGAACTGTGCAGCCTATGGAACACCCCACGCTGCTGTATTGCTGAATAATGCGGCAATTTACCAGTTTTTTTTCAGCTTTTTCCACGATATGGAAAGGGAGGGCAGCGCCCATGCAGACGATGACGCGTAACGAACTTAGATCATATGTGTCAAGACCGGGGTAGTTTAATATCTGGATTAATTGAGTAGGCACCAGGGGCACAACGGTGACCCTCTCTTTCTGTATTAATTGAAGCGCCTTATCAGGTTCCCAGCGCTCCAACATAACTATCTTTGCCGCGACCAGAGGCGCCGCATAGTACCCGCGGCCATTTGATCCGCCCGCCGCAGGTGAGAAAATCCCAACAACATCATCAGCCGTCAGTTTTAAATTTTTTACACAGGCTTTTTCACGCACCATGATAACCATTATCGGGTTTTCGCCCAGCCTGGGAAAACCCGTAGTCCCGCTGGTTGGCAATATCATGGAAAACTCGGTAGCCGGGCATCTTGTTCGTTCAAGCTGACTGGCCCCGTCCCTATTTACCGGCTCGCTACGGACTATTCTCTCGACGGAAAGCGCCCCCTCGGGGACTTCATCGCCGACAACTAATACATGGCGAAGGTCCGGCAAATGGGGACGGATATCCTGAATCATCTTGAAGTAATCAAAACCCCGGAAACGCCACGGGATTATTATTGCTGCTGCCCGGGTCATGGAAAGAAACTGTTTTACTTCCTGGTGGCGGTAACTCCTCAATATAGGCAGGAAGACCAGTCCAGCTTTTTCACAGGCCACGCGTGCAAGGCAAAGCTCTACAGTGTTAGGCAACTGAATGACCACCACCTCATCTTTTCCCATGCCCATTTCCAGAAAGGATAATGCCAACCGGTCAATCCAGTGCTTTGCCTGGGACCAGGTAACCCGCTTACTTGAATCTACTACGGCTTCCTTGTCAGGAAACTCCCGGGCGTTTCTGTCCCAGATTTCAGCGAAGGTTGTAAGCTCCCAAACCCCGTTTCTTATGTTCTCATCTATTAAGGCAGTTGTAAATCGCGTTGGCTTGGCCATCTAATTCAACCATCCTCTTTTTGTGTACTGTTCTTATAATACCCACGAAGCTTTTAGATTTTACTTAAAGCGGGGCCGAAAGGCAATCCAGATAGTGTGTTTTCCGAAACGTAGTGTAGTGTCTCTAATATCTATTTACAATTTGCAGTGCTACTGGTGTCATTCCTGCGAAAGCGGGAATCCAGAGCAACAGACTGGATTCCGGGTCAAGCCCGGAATGACAAAAAGTGTAAGGCCATTTATGAGACACTACAGTAGTAAATAAAAAGGGTTTAGCAAAAGCCAGAAGTATGTAAAGTGAGTATGGTAAGTTGTTTGAAAAAAATAGATGGTACAATATTGATGCTGAATAAAGCTATTCGAGGTGGGTATTAATGGCAAAATCCGTCACATTCACACCTGATATGATCGAAAAATATGTGAAACTGGGATATTGGAATTCCAAAAGGCTCTCGGAAGTATGGGACGAAAATGCAGAGAAATATCCCCAAAAAGAAGCCATCGCCGACCACAGGACCAGGTTAAACTGGTTACAGGCAAAGCAATGGATTGACCGAATTGCCCTTAGTTTGCTTAATCTCGGAATGAAAAAGGATGATTTACTGGCGGTGCAGTTACCCAACTGTGTAGAACTTGTTTTACTGCGGGTGGCGACGGAAAAAGCTGGCCTTTTGTGTTTACCGATGTTGCGAACTTTTCGCCATAAAGAAGTGGAGCATATATTAAATCATACAAATGCTGTAGGTTTCGTTATACCTAAGGTATTTCGTGGTTTTGACCATCTCCAGATGGCAGAAGAGATAAAACCTCGTTTGCCCCATCTTAAGCACATCATCATGGTCGGGGACGAAGATTTTCCCGGTACTATCCCGTTTCGGAGCTTCGTTGAAAACAATATCGAAAAATCCTACCCACCGGATTATTTGGATAAAACTCTGTGCCCACCCGACGAGTTTTCATTGATTTTACCCACGAGCGGCACCACAGGTTTTCCGAAACTTGTTGAACATCCTGTTTACAGCAGGATGTTTATAGGTA
>JAUYHV010000017.1 GCA_030689845.1 Dehalococcoidia bacterium | reverse complement strand
CATATACCTGGCAGACGCAATCGTATTGGCAAACGCCTGTTTAGGTGTTCCCCCTGTAGCTCCGACTCCTCTAAATAGTGTCATAATATTCTCCTAATCTCTATCCATAATCATCGCCAGTCCAGCTATGTGTTCATCGGTTATTAAATCTATTTGCGATTTCAGATAATCGAGATTGTCGACAATATCCGTATTCCAATCGGCAGCCGTGACCACATATCCGGGTGCCCTGATAGTGGGTGCAGTCCATGCCATTATATAATCGCCCTCAATAATTCAGTTTCATGCTGGTGGTTTTCCCGCTCGAGGTCTTTAACAGTTTCCCCAGGTAACCAATTGCGATTAATCAATGGTCTGATAATCAGAATATCTTCTATCTCTCGGCGTTTCCGGGGGAACTTTGTTCTGCGGTAGCGGTGCCCGTGAGCAGCATTTAAGCAGGACAAACACATCATCCCGCCTTCCTCCCAGACGTATTCTGCTCCACCACAGGGACAAAGCACTATCCAGTATCCCTGACGGACCTGAGCCGTTAGCGGTTCGCCGGTATCGTACCCCATATCCGGCACCAGTTTTGATTTCATCAGGGGTTCGATAACGTATCGTTTCCACTCCTGCCAATTTCTAACGGGCAAGCCGCGGGGCTTAGTGGGATAGGGATTATTCATAAAATGCGAATTTGCCGTAATCATGCAAGCCTCGTTCCCGTCCCCAGCGCGGAAGTCCCCAGAATCCAGTAATCGAAGGCGTCGGCGAAAAACGTCAAATACCATTCGGTTTCGTGGATTTCCGGCAATATCCGGTGGGTTATTTTTTCGATATGATAATCGTCTGAAATTATCCCGGCCAGGTCGTCTGTTATTCTTATACAGTCAGATATTTCCCGCGATAACATCTGGGTCAGCATGGCATCCGATGCCGGCCTTAATACCAGCCCCAATTCTGTAACAGGGTCTTTTTTTCTGGAAAGCAAAAGGTCGCTTCTACCCTGGGCCAGTTCCGGGTCGCTCAGATACAGGGCATCGAAATTATTAGTTATCTGCCCGTAAATAGCTATGCTGACCGCGCCCTCCGATACCGCCTCGCCCTTTGAGACTTCTGTAATGGTTTTTCCCCGCACTTTTAGGAGCGTGACATAAAATTCCGAGCTTCCGATATTAGCCACCGTCAGTTTAACGGTCGCGCCGTATATAACTGGCGTCACAGTCATATAGAACGTCATATCCACCCCCAGACCGTCGGCCTGGCTATTGGCTGTAAAATCGGTTGACGCCACCGGATTAACAACATCATCGGCGGGATTCGAGAATACCGCCCAGTACACCGCCGTTTCCATACCGAGAATCAATGGCACGTTGCCCAGAGTCCAAAGGTCGGATAATGCCGCCGCCTTCTCCCGGTAATGCCATTTGGTAATAATCCGGTTGGCCAGCTCCCGGCTGCCGTAATCGTATTTTAAGCGGTGATGCGTGTTGTCAAAATGATACTCCGGGGTCGCATGGTATTTCCCCCGGTGGGCCCGGTTCTCATATCGCATCACCCCGAACTGGTCGGAGTAAAATAATCCTGCTGAAGATTTTGCAATCTGATTTGCCTTCGCCAGATTGTTTTCATTTTGCAGCCAGAACCAGGGGTAGAGGTCTACGCCAGGGTCGGTAATAGTTTCTTTGGCCAGGGCAGTTAAAATAGACAAAAAGCCCAATATCTGAGCCTCGGTATAATCAGTCAATAAAATAATATTCGTATCCTGATTAAATTTATTCATTTCATCGGTAGCGTAAACGTAAGCATCCTCCTCTCCCCTTTCCGGGTTGGGGACTATCCGGTCGATATATCCCTCAAAGAGATTGGCAAAATCCAGCGCGCTGGTAAACCATTTTTGAGTAAGGTAACTTTCTATTGCCTCGCGGTTGGCAGTGGACAATGCCCCCTCGAAGATTAACAATTCCGCCAGGTCGCCGCTAAAGAATCTGGCAGT
>JAUYHV010000014.1 GCA_030689845.1 Dehalococcoidia bacterium | reverse complement strand
CGGGGGACCTTGTTGAGAGGGGTTATGCTCATAAGCTTGATTTAGTTCAAGGATTCATCACAAAATACGGTGAAAATCTGATGGTATATTATGAGCCAGGCAGCGATTATGAAGGAACTCATCAACGAGAGAAACAGATAAAGGAATGGGAAAGGCAGGGGAAAATAGAATTGATTGAAAGGGAAAATCCAGAATGGAGAGACTTGTACAAAGATATTTTATAGAATTCTGGATTCCGACTTTCGTCGGAATGGATAATTTCGTTCGTCGGAATGGAAACTTTCGTTTGATTGGACAGAGTAAGGATGAGTTTACCCACTTGAAATGAAAAAGAGCCGAAAAATATTAGAGTGGAAGGCAGAAAAAGACTGTTAAGACTGCCTTAACTACTACTAAATTGAATGAGTTTGCGTCAATATCTTAATATCTTCTTGAATCTGGTGGCGCGGGCGTCCCTGCCCGTGGCCTCCCGAATAATGATTACGCTTATTTTTTCGACTAAGCACCAGTCCCATTAAAGAACTGTCAGTATCTCTACTAAGGGAAAGGATACCATTAAAAAGGAGGGGGAACATGTCCTCACATAATACACGAAAATTTAAAGTGGCTGCGGCCCAGGCGGGCCAGGTGCTTAAAGACGCCCCGGTGTGGTTTGATGCCGGGGGGACCCTGGACAAAGCAGTCGGCTTGATTGAGGAAGCAGGGAAGAATGGGGCGCGACTCATCGTTTTCCCCGAGTGCTGGCTTCCCTGTTTTCCCTACTGGTCCCTGGACTACAAGGACAGAACGGCTTTTGTAGATATATGGGCAAAATTGCTTGAGTGTTCCATCGAAGTCCCGGGTGTGGAAACGGAAGCGTTGTGCTCGGCGGCCAGGAGGGCTAACACTTACGTTGTAATGGGGATAAACGAGCGGGACAGGAAATACCAGGGCAGGATGTACAACTCCATCCTTTACATCAGCGCTTACGGGGAAATAATGGGCACCCACAGGAAAATATGCAATACCGTCCAGGAGAGGTTTTTCCACACCCCCGGGGATGGAGGGGATAACCTCAAGACCGTTTTCCCGACGGAGATAGGGATAATTGGCGGCTCCATGTGCGGAGAACATTCCCAGATGCTTCTCATGCACTCCTGGATAATGCAGGGGGTACAGGTACACTGCTCGCTGTGGCCGGGACGTATCGGGCTGGAGACGATAACGGATATCAGCACCCGGTCGTTGTGTAATTCCGGGAGCGCCTATGCGGTCCTGGCTTCAACCTATATTTCCAAGGAAGACGAGCCAAAGCATTTTTACTCCAACAGCGTATTCGGCTTTGCCGGGGGATTCAGGGGAGGCAGCGGCATAGTTAACCCTCACGGTGAATACATAGCCGGCCCGGTCTTCGACAGGGAAGAACTGGTTTACGGCGACGTGGACCTGGCAGAAACCGACAAGGCCCGATATGCCGCCAACCTGGCGGGAATATACAGCAGGTGGGACCTGTTAAACGTCAACGTCAGGGAAGAGATTTATGAACCGCTGGTCCCCATGAATACGAGTGGAGCAATATCGTCGGGTCAGGAAATCCCGCGCCTGGAAAAGCTCGAGGCAACGATGAAGGAGCTTGAGAGCCAGGTTGCCCGCCTCAAGGATAAAGACACGGGGCAATAGGTTTCTTCTCCTGAAACCATAAGGAACGTCCGTATTAGCAGTTCGTGTAACACCGAAGCCTTGCCCAATTCTCCGGATTTTTAATAGACAAAGATCAATAAAAGTGATATAAAGAAATCATGGAGAATCGAAAAAATCCCCGACTGACGGAATCTGTCCGCAGTTCCGGCTGAGCAGCCAAGATTGGTCCAGGGGACCTGGACATAGCCTTGTGCGGCCTGCCGCTGATATCGGACCCTAACGTAATCGTGGGCATGGACAAGCCCGACGACTCGGGAGTCTACAAGCTGAGCGAGGACATAGCCCTGGTCCAGACTGTGGACTTTATCACGCCTATAGTCGATGACCCGTTCATCTTCGGGCAGATAGCCGCGGCAAACTCGTTGAGCGACGTCTATGCCATGGGGGGAAAACCTATCACCGCTATGAATATTGTCTGCTTCCCGGCAAAGACGATGGAAATAAATATTCTTAAGGAAATCCTCCGTGGAGGGATGGATAAACTTGTAGAAGCAGGTGTGGCGCTCCTGGGAGGACATAGCGTCGATGACAACGAGTTAAAATACGGCCTTTCAGTTACGGGAACCATCCATCCGCAGCGGGTCCTTACCAGGGGTGGGGCAAAAGCTGGAGACCTCCTGGTACTCACCAAACCCATAGGAGTGGGGATATTAAACACGGCGCTAAAAGGCGGAGTTCTTGATGCAGAGACGGCTTTGGTCGCAGTAAAAAACATGATAAGGCTGAATAAAGAAGCATCCGAGTTAGCCCAGTTCATCGGGGCAAACGGCTGCACAGATATAACGGGCTTCGGACTTTTGGGGCACACCTGTGAAATGGCTTTACAGAGCGGCGTCGGAATAAAAATAGATGTTTCATCGGTACCGGTGCTGCCCGGTGTAAACGAGTTTGCCAAAAAAGGGGTATTTCCGGGCGGAGCCCACAGTAACAGGGATTTCCGCATAAACATGGTGGAAAAGGGTTCGACTCCCGACTGGCTGCTGACCGTGCTTTTTGACCCACAGACTTCCGGGGGGCTGCTCATATCCGCGGCGCCGACACGGGCCAGGGAAATATTATCCCAGTTGTTGAACCGGGGGCATCAAGGTGCGGCCATTATAGGCGAGGTGGGGGGGGAGCCAAAAGAAAAGATTATTCTCAACTGACCGGTTTTCCCCAAAAACACGCCACCTTAATCCAACTACGGCGGAATGAACCCGGAAAAACAGGTGGGTATCGCCCTCTTACAGCAAGGGAGGGGAAATGACACCAAGGAGTAACCCGGTTTTCCGCAACCAGCTTATAATATCTTTGTTAACATTGCCTGGGAAATAGCCTTTCTAAACTGTCATTCCGGCCTCAGAGCCGGAATCCAGTAGAGGTTTCTTATTGATACGGGGTTCCTGGATTCCCGCCTACGCGGGAATGACAGATATTAATTCATTTTCATGCCTCATGGTGTTCGCAATAAAGCGGCCATGACAGATTATTCTGAAAACGATTATTATTATTAATGTTTCCACCGACAGCGTAAAACAGGATTTGCAATGTTTGTTTTAGGAACAGCCGGGCATGTCGACCACGGCAAGTCAGCTTTAATCCAGGCCCTGACGGGCATGGACCCCGACCGCCTGAGGGAAGAAAAGGAAAGGGGAATGACCATAGATCTGGGTTTTGCCTGGCTCGTTCTCCCCAGCGGACGCGAAATCAGTATCGTCGATGTTCCAGGTCATGAGCGGTTTATCAGCAACATGCTGGCAGGCGTAGGGGGAATAGACATAGCCCTGATGGTGGTAGGAGCGGATGAGGGTGTCATGCCCCAGACCAGGGAACACCTGGCTATCCTGGACCTGCTGGGGATTAAATCGGGCATTGTTGCCATAACTAAAAAAGACCTGGTCGACGCAGACTGGCTCGAACTGGTAGAGATGGATGTGGCGGACCTGTTGAAGGACACTTCTCTGGCAGGGGCAAAAATAATCACGGTTTCTGCGGTGACCCGGGAGGGACTGGACGACTTGTTAAAGGCCATTGACAGGCTGATAGAGGGGATAGCGCCGAAAAAGGACGTGGGTAAACCGCGCCTG
>JAUYHV010000013.1 GCA_030689845.1 Dehalococcoidia bacterium | reverse complement strand
GGTACGCCCTGTATTCAAGAAGTTGAGGGAATTAAGAAACGCTTTTGGTCTAAATCAACTTTCCATGGGAATGACCGACGATTTCGAGGTGGCCATTGAAGAAGGGGCCACCATAGTCCGTATCGGGAGGGCCATTTTCGGGGAGAGGCAGAACCCCTTAGAAAAAGGATAGTATTTTATGGTATCTTATTGCGAAGGTATAAAATATATTTATGTTTTCAGGTATTACATTTACCATTCAAATTAATAACTATCGGTCAATGGGGGTACAGCAATGACAATTGCCTTTATTGGAGGCGGCATAATGGGGGAGGCCATGCTTAAAAGCATATTGAAGGAAAATATAGCCTCTCCCGGTGAAATCATTGTCAGTGACGTTAACCCCAACCGGCGTTCAACCCTGGAAAGTCTCTATAACGTTCGCACCTCAGCCCACAACCTGGAGGCCGCGGAGCAGGGAGACATCATCGTACTTGCTGTCAAACCCCAGGCAATGCCCGGGGTTATGGCCGAGTTGAAGGGGAAAATTCCCTCCAATAACCCCGTGATCTCTATCGTTGCCGGGGTGAACACTGCTGTCCTGAGAACCGGGCTGGACCACACATTGATTGTAAGGGCCATGCCTAATACACCGGCCCAAATCGGGGCGGGAATGACCGTCTGGACGGCCACCCATGAAGTTTCTGCCATTCAGAAAGGCACAGCCGAGGCCATTTTCAGCAGTCTCGGTAAAGAACTATACGTAAACGACGAAAAGTTCCTTGATATGGCTACCGCCATCAGCGGCAGCGGACCGGCATATATATTTCTGGTTATCGAAGCCCTCATAGACGCCGCGGTCCACATGGGTTTTACCAGAGATACCGCAACCGATATGGTTTCCCAGACCGTCTTAGGGTCTGCCATGTTAATGAGCAAAACGGGTAAACACCCGGCGGAACTGCGCAACATGGTAACCTCACCCGGTGGGACAACTGCCGAGGCACTGCTCAAGCTCGAGGCAGGAGGGTTGAGGGGTTTAATAATGCAGGCAGTGGTGGCAGCTTATGATAAATCTAAAAAACTTGGAGATGTTTCTCACAAATGAGACCAATACTAGCGATTTTCGACCTTTTTCTTAATGCTCTTACCATTGCCATAATAATCAGGGCGGTTTTAACCTGGTTCCCCATTCGTTATGATAATCCAATAGTAGTATTTTTCCACCAGGTAACCGAACCCTTTCTCGCCCCTCTGCGGCGGATAATACCCCGCGTCGGTATGCTGGACATTACTCCCATGGCGGCCATATTGCTGCTGTATTTAATTCGTATGCTCATTTCAATCTGACTGCAATCCTTCGCCAAACATATTTAAACTGACGGAAAGGAAAAGTCATGCCCAGTAAAAACAAGCATGAATGGCAGGAAACCACCCTCAAAAAAGTAATCGACCGCTCCCCGGAACGTCAGAACAAATTCACGTCCTCGGCAGGCACCGAAATAGATACAGTTTATACACCGGAGGACGTACCGCAATTCGATTACGGGGCGTCACTGGGTTATCCCGGAGAACTGCCTTTCACAAGAGGTGTGCAGCCCAACATGTACAGGGGGCGTTTGTGGACCATGCGTCAATACTCCGGTTTTGCCTCGGCCGAAGACACAAATAAAAGGTTCAATTACCTCCTTCAGCAGGGCCAGACCGGGCTCAGCATCGCCTTCGACCTGCCCACGCAAATGGGCTACGACTCGGACCATGCGTTAGCCTTCGGAGAAGTGGGTAAGGTGGGCGTGCCCGTAAGCAGCCTCGACGACATGGAAGTGCTTTTCCATAACATTCCCCTCGACAAAGTCAGTACTTCCATGACCATAAACTCCACAGCCCCGATAATCCTGGCAATGTATGTCGCTGTGGCTAAAAAACAGGGAGTTGACCTCTCGAAGCTGGACGGAACCATACAGAACGACATACTGAAAGAATACATTGCCCGCGGTACCCATATCTTTCCTCCTCAGCCCTCCATGAGGTTGACCACGGATATATTTAAATACTGCCGGGAGAACATGCCTCGCTGGAACACCATAAGCATCAGCGGCTATCACATCAGGGAAGCCGGGGCAACGGCTTCCCAGGAGCTTGCCTTTACCTTTGCCGACGGCATCGCCTACGTCCAGGCAGCCCGGGACGCCGGGCTGGATGTGGACGCTTTTGCCGGCAGGTTGTCGTTTTTCTTTGCCTGCCACAATAATTTATTTGAAGAAATAGCCAAGTTTCGGGCAGCCCGGAGGCTTTGGGCAACCATAATGAAAGAGCGTTTCGGCGCAAAGGACCAGCGGTCTTTGATGCTGCGGTTCCACACCCAGACTGCGGGATGCACCCTTACAGCCCAGCAGCCCGACAATAACATTGTACGCACCACTATGCAGGCCCTGGCAGCCGTCCTGGGAGGCACTCAGTCCCTCCATACCAATTCCAGGGATGAAGCCTATGCGACCCCCTCGGAATCTGCTGTAACCATCGCCCTGAGGACTCAACAAATCCTGGCCTACGAAAACGGCGTTGCCGATACAGTTGACCCCCTTGGCGGGTCATACTACATTGAATATCTCACGGATTCCCTGGAAAAAGAGGCGAAAAAATACATCGAAAAAATAGATGAACTCGGCGGAGCGCTGGCAGC
>JAUYHV010000008.1 GCA_030689845.1 Dehalococcoidia bacterium | reverse complement strand
CTATCCCTCCTTCCCTGTTTCTTTTTAACAGTTAACCGGTGGGCCGTCCGCCTTTTTTTAAGGCCCGGAAACCGGAACAGGCGAATGCTTTTTTACAATTAGCAGTATATTATATTATATAGGAATAACAAAAAATAGGGGGGTATGGGATATGTAATGATTAAATAGATGGGCGGGATATGTTTCTCCATTCAGGGGAAAGCGGGAATAGTGTATTAAGGCGAAGGGGCTGTGCATGATGTTGCGGGGTCTTCTCGCAGTGGAAACACTTAACCCATTATAAAGGTCCTCGGGGTCGGTGACGATTCCAACTACCGTGGTTCGGCCTTATAGCGTGTCTGCGGCAGCGAGCAGACCCTCCCTGCGCTGCTTCAGAGAATACACGGAACGAGTACTATTTCTTGACAGGGGATTAAGGGTGTGTTAAATTTTGGGGCAGTAATGCCGGGAAGTAGCGTTTTACTACTTATTAGTCAGGAAATCGTTCATGGTTGAAAAAGTTTCACTAAGGCGCCGGGAAGCCGAACCAGAAGAGACCGCCTATGACGCCCAGAGGCGCATAGACAACGAAAAGGTGCACATGAAGGCGAGGGGAAAGGTTGTAGTCAAGGGGTCCGAAGTGGGCTGGGAGCAGGGAAGGCAGGGGCTGATAAAGTTTTTACTCTGGGAAAAGAACTGGGACGAAGTCGGGGTGCCGGGGTGGAGGCTGTTCATCAACAATATCAAGAAACAATCCGGCAAGCACATCCACCAGGGCGGGCTGGCTATATTTGTCCTCGAAGGTAAAGGCTATTCCGTAGTGGACGGGCAGCGCTATGACTGGGAAGAGGGCGACCTGATCCTTCTTCCTATCAAACCCGATGGCTGTGAGCACCAGCACTTTAACCTGAGTCCCAGCGGCAGCGCCTACTGGATGGCTTTTATATACATGCCCATGTGGGAGCAGGCAGGGGTGGAATTCACGCAAGGCGTGGAGCATCCCGACTGGGTCAAAGTCGGTGGCGGTAAAAAATAACTTGAATCAAAACCTCGTTTCCTGCTAAATTAACACAGTACATTCTCAATTAGAAGTCATTAAGGAGGATATGTAATGGCAGCAAAAAAAGAACCCAACCTTCTGGAACAGCTTTTTCAGCGCCGCGATACCGAGCGGGAACGGATAAAGGTATCCCCAAAGGTGATCAAGGGTAAGGACCTGAAAGCCGAAACCAACGAGATGGGGATTATTAAATGGTACCTGCACCCCGCCATGAAATCGGGGGCCATCAGGACCATCCTGTTCTGGACCCAGGAGATTCCCGCGGGGAGCCATTCCGGCAAGCAGAAACACCAGGGCGGCAGCGTCCACTATGTGAAGGAAGGCAAAGGCTACACTACCGTGGATGACGTTAAGCACGAGTGGGAGAAAGGCGACCTCATACTCATACCGATAAAGCCCAACGGGGTTTCTTTCCAGCATTTCAACACCGACAAAGAAAAAACAGCGGTACTGGTAAGCGCCGAACCTAACTGGTACGACGCCATGGGCGTTGACATGGGCTCGGGTTTTGAGCAGTTGGAGAATGCGCCTGAATTTAAACCCTAACAATAGACTCGCAAGGTTATTGATATTATCGTTCCCTCTGCCGGGAGATTTTTACATCTCCCCGGCAGGACGGGGAGTATAGGGTACAGCGGTTTTTCAAGGGCCGCTATGTTGCCGGTGAGATTGCACCACCGTAAATCCTTGAGTCAATTTTATGTTTTCCGTTGTCATACGGGGTCTGTTACTTGTAATTTATTCCCAGGCCCTTCATGTCAACGCGAGGTGAAAGGAGTTTTCCATGGTCGAACGGGTTATGGAGCGGAGAAAAGAGCCTGAACCCCAGGAAACTATATACGACCAGATGCGCGCTATAGATAACGCCAGGATAAAGCGTTTATCCGAGGGTAAGATAGTTATCAAGGGAAGTGAACTGGGCTGGGAGCAGAACAGGCAGGGGCTGATAAAGTTTTACACCTGGGATAAAATCTGGGAGAAACTCAGTGTCGCCGGCTGGCGAATTTTTATCAACACGATTAAGAAACATTCGGGTAAACACGTCCACCAGGGTGGTTTAACCCTTTTTGTTCTCGGAGGCAAAGGTTATACAGTCGTCGATGGGGTGAGGTATGACTGGGAGGAGGGAGACCTCATCATCCTGCCCATCAAACCCGAAGGGTGCGAACACCAGCACTTTAATGAGGACCCGGAAAACCCGGCGCAGTGGCTGGCTTTTATTTTCACCCCTTTGCGGGACCCCGCCGGTATCGAGTTCGTCCAGAGGGAAGACCATCCCGACTGGATGGGTCCCAAGACCGTAAAAAAATAAGCGGTACGTTTATGGTTCGGGCCCGGACTTCCCGTTTACTGACCGTTACTATAGGCCTGTCTTTTTAAGGGACCTGTTATATAATATAACGGCGACAAGTAATAAGAGGAAATACCGATGAAAACATTTACAGCCTATGTGGAACAGGATTTAGAAACGGGTTTATATGTTGGGATAGTGCCGGGCATTCCGGGCGCTCATACCCAGGGCGCTACGCTGGATGAACTGCAACTGAACTTAAAAGAAGTCCTGGAACTATGCCTTGAAGATTACCGGGGGACAGGTGAAACCCTGCCGAAATTTATAGGACTCCAGCAAATAGAAGTAGCCGCATGACCCGTCTCCCCATTGTCGATTTTAAGACGATGGAGAAGGTAATTGTAAACCTGGGGTTTAAGAATACCCGAAGTAAAGGCTCCTATTTTTTTACCGCCATGCCGATGGCAGAACAACCACCCTCCCCAATCACGCGGGAAGGGATTTATCCAGACCTTTGATACACGAAATTCTAAAGGAAATTGAGATAACACCGGAGCAGTTTATTAAGGAACTGGATAAAGTTTAGCCGCCATACAGAGACCACGCCAGTACGGAGTTGTACCATGGCAAAAGAGAAAAAGAGCAATCCTTTCCTGAAAGAGAAAGTTAAAGCCATTGATGTGAAGCCGAGGACGGTTTCCCAGCTACTGGATGAAATGGTGAATACCGGGTTCCAGGGCCGGAAGCTGGGGGAAGTGGTGCGGGTGTACGAGCAAATGATAAAAGATAAGAACCTGACCATCATACTGGGGTATGCGGGTTCATTGAGCACCACCGGCCAGTGGAAAATAATCAACTGGCTTATTGAAAACCATTTTATCGATATACTGGTTTCCACCGGCGCCAATATTTCCGAGGATATTGTGGAGGCTATGGGGAACTCTTACTGGAAAAGCAGCCACATGAGCAATGACGCCAGGCTACTAAAAGCCGATTTGAACAGGTATTACGATGTCCTGGGGTCTGAGGTTGAATACATGCAGATGACGGAGCTTATCGCAAAATTTATTACGGGCAACCTGAAAGAAAATTACCCCTATTCATCGAGGGAGATTCTGTATCTTTTCGGCAAATGGCTCAAAAAAAAGGGGATACACAGTATCGTCGCGGTCGCTGCCGAACACAAGGTGCCGGTTTTTTGCCCGGCCATCGTGGACAGCCCCTACGGCGACGCGGGTTTAATAGCTAAAAGCAAGGGATTCAATCTTATAATAGACAACATGAAAGACTACATCGAATTCATGGGATTGAGCGAAAAGATCAAGGATACCGGGGTCTTTTATATCGGCGGCGGCGTACCCAAGGATTTTATCCAGTTGCTGGCGGTAACCGCCGACCTCATGTATACCGAACGGGTGATTCCGGGCCGCAAGCCGGACATTATCCGGATGAAAGACAGCCAGGGGACAGGCGCCATGGCCGAAACCTATTACCCCCATAAATACGCCATCCAGGTAACCACCGATTCCCCGCAGTGGGGAGGGCTGTCGGGCTGTACTTTCGAGGAAGCCACCTCCTGGGGCAAAGAAAAGGTCGGCGCTCCCAAGGTCCAGTGCTACTGCGACGCCACTATCGCCCTGCCTATAATAGCCCATGCCCTGAATGAGCGAATAACTCTTAAAAGAAAAGCCACAGGATTCCCCGGGTTATTCGGCAAAGACCTTTAACCGTCAGCTAAACCAACTGGTTTAGCTGACGGTAGAATGGTGCCAACATCACCGGTCTCCTCATCGTACTCAAATATCTCCACATCGTTAGGGATCAGATGTCCATAGTTTCGAAGGTAATACTCGGCCAGGCTCGACCCGCGCTTTTGGCTAAAATCTCGCAATACAAACAGCACCTTTCGATACCCGTGCGGCGCAAGATGAAAATAGTACATTGCCTCATTCCAAACCGTGATCTTGGCGCTCGGTATGTTCCCGCCGGTTGTCCAACGGTGTGACTTACACTCTACGACCACTGGTGGCTCAGCTGAGCCTAGATCAAATTGGTGATTCTTCTTCTGCGAACCCACCCCTACGGGTACCGCATAGTTAGCAACCAGCATGATGCCGTGCTGCTGAAAGTATTTTTTTGCAACTAACTCGAAGTCCCTGCCCACGTGGGCGTTAGATACTGAGCCTATTCTCTGGAAGTTATTGGTATCCATACGTTTTAATCCTCCTTTATACTTGCCCGCGGGCTAAACGGGGCGCCAACGGGGCGCCCTTGTATAGCGACAAATTCTTTTACTCTGGATACACCCGGGTAACTATCCTGCCTGGCCGGGATACGCCTTCTTGATGCGCTGTTTTTCCAGTTTTTCCCCGGTCTTGTAATGTTCGCCTTGCAACGCCAGTTCCGCTTCCTCTTCATTCTCTTTGGTCCAGTAGCCCAGGGAGTAGCCGTGCCAGGGCACTTTGGGGCTGAGGGCAGGTAAACCCAGTTCATCCCACAATTCTTTGGCCCGTTCCATGAACTCTTTTTTGGGCAGC
>JAUYHV010000332.1 GCA_030689845.1 Dehalococcoidia bacterium | reverse complement strand
CTACCGGTAACAAAATCCATGTTTATCCCGTACTTGCTTTTAAAGGCTTCGGCTAAATCAGTGCGAACATCGGCCGCAGCAGTAGAATAAAGCACAACCATGCCTTCTTTCTTAGCCTCGGCAACGATACCATCCCATTTTGTCTGCCACGCTGGGACCGCTGGGGGTAGGGTCGCACGGGGTTGGGAGGGAGGCTGGGTCGGGGGAGGGGCAGGTGTGGATTTAGGCGCACAGGCGGTGACTAATATCAACAGGCCTATCACCATACATGTCAATTTATATATCCTTTGCTTCATAGTGTTTCCTCTTCTTTTCAATATTCTGGTTTTCCCTCTTTACCAGCCCTTTTATTTCGCCTGATTTGCTACGATTTCGGTTAGTTTAGGTCGCATCTTCCCCTGGAGCAGGAAGAATTCCTCATCACCCGTTACCGTTATTTTATCGCCGGGCCCGGGGAAGAACAGTTCGTCAATGCCCTCTTTTGGTGCGTCTACCCTTGCTCCTGGTACGCCAATGCCTTTAACATAGGCTGCCTGACCTTCTTTGCTTAACAACCAGTTAATGAATACTGTGCTGGCATTGGGATGAGCCGGTTTGGCTGGCAGCATGATGGCGCCGCCAACGGTTTGGGCGTTTCCACCCTCATCGATTTTTACCGATGTTATGGGGGAACCAACGGATTTAAAATCCGAAAATACATCGGGGGAGGGAGCTATTGCAATTGCCTTTGACCCCTTCGCCACCCATTCTACATGTTGTCTCTTGTCCCTGGTAAAAACCGTCCCCTGGTCGGCGACTCCCTGTGCCCATTCAAGGGCTTTTTCCATGCCCCATACCCTGCCCAGGAAAGCGCATACAGAAGCTCCGGCGCCGGGCATGCTGGGATCCAGCATGATCATTTTATTTTTCCATTTGGGGTCCAGTAATCCTTTGAGAGAGGTTACCTCCCCTTCCTTTACCATGTCTGTGTTGACAGCCGCGTACCTCTCGTAGTTTGCCAGCATTCCAAAAACGGTCCCATCTGCGTCTACAAACGGTAGTTTTCCTATCACCCATGATTTGGGGTCTTTGACCTCCGGCAAAATAAGCTCAGGCTCGATAGGTTTTAGCAGGCCCTTGGGCTTCAACATCGTCAGGGAACTGCCGCCCCCGAGGTTTATTACGTCGGCAAGGAATAACCCGGCGTTAGCTTCACTCTCCAATTTCTGTACTAATTCAGGGGGCCTGCCAACTACAAAATTAACATCTATCCCGTAACGTGCTTTAAAAGCTTTCGCCACTTCTTCCCTTGCTTTAGGACCACCTATAAAATAAAACAACACCTCCCCCTCTTTTTTCGCCTCTACAACCAGGTTGTCCCACTTGACTTCCCAGGCTGGTTTTGTAGGCATCTGAGTCACAGTTGCCTGAACCGGGGGCCTGGTAGCCGGCGGGGGAGTTGGGGTAGCCGCAGGTGTGCAGGCAGCTACTACCAATAAGACGACGATTGCAACAATACTAATAACAACATACGCCCTTCTCTTTTTCATTGTAATTACCTCCTTGGACTTAATTTCATTATATAAGTACATCGATTTTCTATATCATGAGTGATATTATTTAATAAAATGTACTTTGAACAGGCACTAATATTTCAAGCTGGAACAATAATTATATTATCAACTGTTCAATTGTATTATTTTTTTCCCTTTGTAAAGGGCTTGGTTTTTACTATTTTAGTAAGGGCGCGAATATTTCTTTTGATATGGAGCGGAATTCATCTTGAAAATTATAGTGATCTTCACTTTCAAAGATGTATTTTTCACCAGGAGTTTCCAAGAATTCAGATTCGACTCCTATCGGTTCAACATCATTTCGGCGGCTTGGGTGACCGAAGGCCTTTACAAATACTTCCTGCCCCTCTTTGCTCAACAACCAGTTAACGAACACGATACTGGCGTTGGGGTGCCCGGCTTTTGCCGGCACTCCAAGGGCTCCAGCAACGGACCCCACCTTCGATCCTTCTTTAACCATTACCGTGGCAACAGGCGCCTGGGCACGTAAGAACGGAACAAGTTCACCGGGGCTTACAGCAAGGCCGATGGGATATTTACCCTTGGCAACCCATTCAATATGCTGCCGCCAGTCCCTGGTTACCATTGGTTCCTGTTGAACCAGTTGTCTGAGGTAGTCTTTCGCTCCCTCAAGTCCGTAGATTTGAGCAAGTATGGCGGGGAAAGAGGCCCCAGCGCCGGCAACCGTCGGGTCAGCAACTAGTATTTTCCCTTTCCATTTCGGGTCCAGGACATCCTTGTAACTGGTTATTTCATTTTCACCGACCATATCGGTATTGCGTAAAATGTATCTGATCTTGGTGCCGATCATGGCAACCGCAGTTTTCTCAGAGTCCAAGTAAGGAAATCCGCCTCGCCAGTTATTGGAGTCCCGCACTTCTGGCAAAATCAATATATCATCCATGGATCCGGGTATCTTTGCCTTTTTAAGGACCTGGGTAATGGTAGTTCCACCCGCCATGATTGCATCTGCCACCAATACACCGGCATCCCTTTCCGTGATTATCCTTGCAGCAATTTGAGCTCCGTTCCCTGCCAAAAAATCAACTTCTATGCCGTATTTTTTCTTAAATGCCTCGCTGATAGCCGTTCTGACCGCCGCCCCGGGAATGGCATATACAAGTACCGATTTTTCCCTTTGAGCTTCCTTAACGGTTGTATCCCATTTTTGCTGCCATGTGGGTTGGGACGGAGCAGCAGGACCTGATGGTGCCTGGGGAGGTGGTGTGGGTCGAGGCGTAATAGGTTGGGGCATAGCTGTAATAGCTGGTGGCGGAGTATAACGCATGGTAGGCTGTGCCTGCGGGGCTGGCGGAGGAGTTTGTGGCGCTGAAGGAGTACAGGCCAAAGACAGTATTACTGCAAATGTTATTAATATCAAACCATATTTTACATATTTCATTATCATTTCCTTTCTAAACATCTTAAATAATATTCACATTTACAAATATTTGATTTCTTTTGCAGATGATTCACACCTCCTCATATAAATCATTGAATATAGTTGACTATTTAATTGTTACCACGCGAGTTTCTTAAAAGCAAATAATCTATTATTTATTGCACTCGTACATTTTACCGCATGCTCCGCTACTTGAAAGATGTTAACTCAAAATATGTATGAATGTCAAACCGACAGTAGAAGTGACCTTTGAAGCTATTTACCGTGGCGTCTGAAAAGGGATAAAAACCTGTCCTGGTATTCATC
>JAUYHV010000315.1 GCA_030689845.1 Dehalococcoidia bacterium | reverse complement strand
CTTGCTGCACAAAACGCTATTTTGTTGCTGGATGTGTGCTCTAAAATTATGATGCTTGCCGTAAAACTATAGGTACAGAACAATGAGAACAAAAAGATTTTATCCGATAAACTCCCACTGACACCACAGGTTATCCTTATGGGGGTCAGGGGGACAAACAAGACAATTCACTTTGACTGACGGGTCAATTACCTTCACTAATCCGTCGAAGCAGTTTATTCCCATAGGCTTGCAGGTGTTCTCGGGCAAACCTTTTCTTTTCCTTGCCTCCTGCGGGGGGCATTTCGTGCAGGTCCAGATAATTTTGCCGGGGCGCTTCTCCCAGGTATATTCAAAACTGGGAGCCCAGGTCATAAAATCTATTGCCCTGACCACCGAATCAGGCCCTCCGCCTGATAAATCCAGTAACGCCTTTATCCTCTTGGCCTCAATCACAGGTTCGATTTCCCATACTTTTTCATCAAGACTGGCAGCCGCTTCAAAACCAAATTCCTCTTCTACTGCCAGAAACCACAGCCCGTCGAGGGTATTCCAGTTCCGCGAGAACATTTTTATTACTTCAATCAGTTTCTCTTTTGAAAGGCTTTTAAGTTCTTCCTCACCAACTGGCATTTTGCTCTCCTTCCCGTCTTTATTTTGTTCCGGAAGCAGCGGTTTACCCCCGGTCAGAGTTATCCGGCCAAAATGCGGAAGTGATAATACCGCACCGGGCTGCTATTTAGCGACAGCTACCTCGATTTCGATTAGGACCCCGGGTTGAGCATATTCATCAGCCAGCGCCAGGTCTATTGGAATAAGCTTATTGGCTATCTTTTCCTGAATCATCCTGTGAACAATGTCAAACAATTCAAGCCGTTTAATGTAGCATGAGACCTGAAGCACATTTTTCCAGGAAGAACCAAGTTCAGTCATTATGTTATCAATACTACTGCAGGCTGAGGCGGTTTGCGCCTCGATATTCTCTCCCCGGCCTGTTTGCCCGGATATGAATAGAATGTCCTCAACCTCAATGGCCTTTATATAGGCTCTTGGCGGGTCGAATTCGAAGCCTTTCTTATGGTATTTTTTACCCTTTGAAAGAAACGCCGTAGCATCGACTTCTATTACCGTATCGCCGGGAGAAAAGTCATGAACAATGATACTCGAACTGGACGGTCTGGTTGCATGGGGAAAGACTTCGTTTCTTACGTCTGAAACAGCGGGACGGCATTCTTGATTTTTCGTAAAAACGGTAATCCGCACAACATCGTCTATGGATCCGCCAAGCTTTTTCAGTTCACGGTTAAGCCTGTCGAAAGCAAGGGCCGCCTCTTCCTTTGCCCCCTTTGTACCGTGCCCCGTCGCGGAAAGAAAAACAAAAGGGCGGCCTTTAAGAAGGAAAAACCTTTTTTGCATCATGTACTCCTTTTACGTATGCTCAACTTAAATTATGTCTAACCGGGGTCAGTCCGGATTAACCTTTACCGGTTCAAAATCCATGCCCCATGAAAGGCGAAATATTTTAGTTGAAATAGCCGAACCCGTAAAGTCTGAGCGGGTTCAAATGGAATAAGAGCCTTTCCACAAACCTGTGAAAAAACTGCGGGCGTTTATGCCGAGAACCCGGGTATCATAGCCCCCTTCCTGGACAACGAGCGTGGGATAATGGAGACCTCCGATCATTTCACCCATTACTTCAAAATCGTTAGCCTCCAGGCTCCAGGTTCCGGTCGGGTCTTCTTTGGCTGTATCCAGGCCTAAGGCAACGGTAAGGTACCTCGGCTTGAACTTGGCCACCTGCTTTAAAGCGCCACGAAGGGTTTTCAGGTATATTTCATTTCCGATAATTTCCGGCAGCGGTATGTTGTGATTAAATCCCCTGCCCTGTCCCCTTCCCGTTTCCCCTGCAAAACCGGAAAAATAGGGGTAGGCAAAGCTCGGATGACCGTGAATGGACACCGTCAGGATATCTGACCTTTCATAAAATATTTCCTGCTGACCGTTCCCGTGATGATAGTCAACATCGAGTATTGCTACTTTCCCGTAACTGCTTAGTAATTCCGCAGCGGCAGCCGCCGAATTGAAATAACAGAAACCACCGAATGAACTTGGTTCGGCATGGTGTCCGGGCGGCCGCACAAGGGCATAGGCAAGGCGGTAGCCTTCAAGGAGTTTTTTTGCCGCGGTCAGGGTGCAATCCACTGCCCTTTTTGCCGCCAGATAGGCATTACCGTTTATCGGGGTAAAAGTATCGATGCAATAATAACCTGCCCTTACAGGCAAATCTTTTGGCGGCCGCGCCCTGTTGCGCACAGGGAATACGTAAGGGTAGATCGATGTTCCAGCTTCCAGACCGGCGCAAACTTTATTAATATAGTCAACAAAACCGGATTTATGGACCGCTTTTATGCGCTGTTCCGAAAAATGACGCGGGGAAACCTTTTGAAACAGGTCCGTTTTATTAAGTTCATCCAATATTGAATCGATTCGTACCGGTGACTCAACGTAGCCCCGCTCTTCAACATGATGAATACGGTGCCGATCGTTTATCACCAGCATTATACGTTTATCAACAGGTGTCTTACGGCTCGGGGGAATGGGAGGTTTTTTCACATACCGGGGCTGCCGTAGTTCAACAAAATCATCCTGAAAAGACTCAACTACCATTTCCACATACTCGGCAGGACACACTCCCTTATATTTCCTCTCAAGTATGGCCCTGACGATCTCCCTGGCTGTTTCACCGGGTAATTTAACATCCTGCCCCAGATCATCAAATACAAGGAACGGCGGGTTGTCATCACCGCTTTTTAAAGGTGTCTCATAAGCGGTATTGATTATAGGACGCGCTCCGTACCGTTCATAAAACCGCAAACGGGCCGCATTGCGTTTTCTCACATCCGGGTTACGGCTTAGTTCCGGCGTGTCGGGCAGACATTCGAAAAAAAGTCCGATGGTTTCCAGGTCCAGGGCCTCTTCCCGCACCCGCTCGTACAATGCGCCCCCTATTCCCATACCCGTCTTTTCTTCCGCCGCGGAAATATAATCAAGGTAGCAAAACTTCAACATAGGCTCGTGGTAAACGAGAGCGAACCCTTCTACATGGCCCTTTGACCCCTCGGCAACAAAAACCACCGACCTGAAACGGTACTTCATCGGGTTACGAAGCTGCTCCGGCAGCTTGTCGATTTCTTTTTTTTTCAGACCGGGGAACTGGTTCCGCAGAATATCGCGAACCTGATCGATAGCATCCTGGTTAGCGGGGGTTATGTCATCATAAACGCGGCGAATTCGAAACATAATTCAGAAAAAAGTCTATCTCAAGGTTGCAAAGCCCTATGATAGCTTTTTTAACAAAATAAGTCTATCGTCGCCGGGAGCATAAAAATCGGTTATGCGGCTGTTAATCTCATAACCTTGACTAAAATGAAAACGCAGTGTCTTTTCATAACCTTCTGAAGAGGAGGTCTCAATGACAGCCAGTTTCCCGTCAGCCTTCTTAATTGCATCCTCCGCAGCCCTGGTAAGGGTACTGCCAATACCCTGACCCTGTAACTTCCTGTCCACAGCCTCCCAGTAAAGGTCCCAGGTACACTCCGTCATGGGAGTGGGGCCAAAACAAATATATCCCACCACAGCCGATCCCAACTCAGCCACAAGAACATAGTATCCTGATTTTTCGGGGTCGCTTAGATAACTGTCAATAACCTCAACGGCAACCGCTACCTCAGACGGTTTGAACTCTGGTGTATCCTTTAAAATGCCCACCAGGGATGGTTTGTCTTTTTTCACCATGGGACGGATTTTTACCGGCATTATATTCCTTTTCCAACGAAAGTTGAATAATTTTTTCAACAAATTGCGTATATGTCATTCCCGCGGCTAACGCCTGCCGCGCGGCTCCTGCATCGGGGGAAATGTCGGGATTAGGATTAACTTCTATTACGTTCAACTGTCCCGCATCGTTGAAACGCATATCTATCCTGGCATAACCCCGGCAACCCAGTAACCGGAAAGCAGCAATCGCTGTTTCTGTTATCAGGTGATGCTCGTGTTTCTCGATTTCGGCGGGGCAAACTGCTTGTGTGCCCTTATAATACGGGCTGTCAACATCCCATTTAGCGGCAAAAGTTAGTATCCTGGGTACTTCACGCGGCAGCGAATAAACGATTTCAGATACCGGCAGCACATATATTTTATCATTTCCCAGAACGGTGGCGTTAAATTCCCGTCCGGCAAGAAACTCCTCCACCAGAGCGCTGCCGCCGAAAGAGTCGCTCACATTTTTGACCTGCCTTCTCAACATATCAAAACTATTTACAACACTGGATTCACTTAGACCGTGACTGGCGTCCTCGTTGCGCGGTTTTACCATGCAGGGGAAGGAAAGATTAAACCGGTCCATATTTTGAAGCGCGAGTACCTGAAAATCCGGCGTGGGGATTCCCGCATTTTTCAGTACTTCATTAACCCCGGCTTTATCCAGGGCAAGTTTTAATACCGGACCTGAACAACCGGTATAAGGGACACGGAGCTGTGACAAAATTTCCGGCACAAGAACCTCTGTTTCAGGATTGCCGCAAAATCCTTCGAAAAGGTTAAATACCACGTCCGCATCCAGGGACCTCAATATGTTTATAACCTGCGAAACAGGCAGCGATAAGGGAACATCGATTACGGTGTCACCAAGCTCAATCAAGGCCTTTTTTACTGCTGTTACTGCACCAAGAACACCGGCAACAGCCTTTCCTTCGCCGCGTTCGTCGTAACGCGAAGATAACGGTTGGTTATAGACAACTGCTACACGCCTTGGCACAGGGAATTCCTTTTCAATGCTGCGGTTAAAACTGCAAAAATCAATTCCCGGTGAGTCCAACCCATCATTTTTGCCATGATAACCAGGTCGCTGTATGTCCCGAGACCGGGCAGGGGGTTTATTTCAATAAAGTAAGGTGTTCCGTCAGAACTGACCCTGAAGTCTATCCTGGCAAAATCCCGGCAACCCAGGCTTTTAAAAACCTTAAGGCTGGCATCCGAGATTCCACCCATAATACCTGGAGGAAGGTTTGCCGGGCACTCATAATCTACCATATTTAAATAATCACGTTTAACTTCAAGAGAATATACAAAATGCTCAACTTTATTTTTGGGCACCACCCCCATGATTCCTATAACAACAGGGGGTGAATTACCGATAAGCCCGACAGTAATTTCATCACCATCTATAAATTCCTCCACCATTATCGGTTGTTTATAGCTTTTTAACATTTTTACAGCAGCTTCTTGAGCCTGGCTCACGCTGTGAGCAACAGAGGTAGAACGAATTCCTTTGCTTGACCCTTCAAAAGCCGGTTTTAATATCACAGGAAAAGATAAACCATCCCAGGGTAACTCCAAGAGTTCGTCTTCCCGGTTTAATATTTGACACCCCGGCGTGTTCACTCCCTCCACTGCCACCAGTTTCTTGGTTAATAATTTATCAAGGCACAAAGCAAGACACAGGGGATCGGACCCGGTATAAGGTATGCTCAGCATCTCAAGAATCGAGGGAACCTGCGCTTCCCGGCTGCGATAATTCCCCCTACCTTCGGAAATGTTGAAAACAATATCCACTTTCTCCCGCCGGATGTTATCGAGGAATCGACTTCCTCCACCCAGCATAACTACCGAGTGCCCCTTCGCCTCCAGGGTCCCGGCAATTATGTCCGCGGTCTCTGTCGAATCGTATTCTTCAAGAAAATCTTCGGGGCTATCCTGCTCTGGAGCTATATTTATTTTAAGATCGCACGATAACCCTATCAGCATCCTCAAATACCTTTGATACGTGGGTTACTTCCTGTTCGACGACGATCTTCTCGACTCTTTCTAACGGTGAACCAGTTACCCAGCTGTTGGCTTCGGGGCATCCCTTTTCAGGGTTGCGGTAATGATAAACATGCCCCTCGTAATTTTTTAGCACCAACTCAGTGTCACTCTTGGAAAGAATATAATCCGGTTGGAGGGGTACTTTACCGCCGCCATTCGGCAGGTCTACAACAAAGGTAGGCAAAGCAAGGCCTGAAGTAAATCCCCTCATTCCTTCAATTATTTTTGTTCCTGTTTCTACGGGTGTTCGCAGATGCTCTGTTCCCTGAACCTCGTCACACTGAAACAGATAGTAAGGACGCACCTTAATCCTGAGAAGGCCCCGGCATAACTCAAGCTGGGTTTTCACGGTATCATTTATTCCCCGCAGCAAAACTGACTGGTTGTTTACAGGAGTGCCGCTGCGTATAATCCTGTCGCAAGCCTCTGCTGCTTCAGGAGTTATCTCCCTGACGTGGTTGAAGTGGGTATTAAGCCATATAGGCCCATACTGGGACAGCATAGCGCATAACTCAGAATCTATTCGCTGAGGCAGGACCACGGGGAACCTGGTACCGATTCGTATTATTTCGATGTGATTGATGGCTCTTAATTTAGCTAAAATCTCCCCGAGACGCCTTGATGAAAGCGTCAGAGGGTCTCCCCCGGAAATAATAACATCCCTTACCGATTTATTCTTCCGGAGGTAGTCAAGGATAGCTTCAATCTCGTCATCGGTACGGACCCATCCCCCTTTCCTCCATTCCCGCTTACGGGTACAGTGCCGGCAAAGCATAGAGCAGATATCCGTAATCACAATTAACGCTCTATCGGGATAACGGTGCACCAGGCCGGGCACTACGGTATCTTCTTTTTCGGCAAGGGGGTCTTCGAATCCCACAGCTCCCATGGTAACCTCAAGAATAGAGGGTATTGCCTGTTTTCTTATGGGATCCTCAGGGTCATCGGGATTAATAAGTGAAAGGTAATACGGGGTCACAGCAAGGGGATAGAGCCTTGACACCAGTTTGACCTGTGCCTGCTCTTCAGGAGTCAGGGGGATGAACTTGTTTAATTGCTCGACTGTGGTTATGCGGTTACGGAAATGCCACTTCCAGTCTTTCCATAACTTCTCGGGTACTTCTCCAAAGAGATTGTTATGACTTCGATGGTTACTACTTGGAGGCTCGTCTTCCAGGTTTTTTATATCATCGGGTTTGCCGGGAGGTTCCTCGTCAACTTCATCAGCGCAGAAACTATCTTGGGAACGCCCTTCTTTGACCAGGACCGGGCAAGTCTTCAAAGAAGCTGAAAGTGTTTTCAATTTAACTGTTTTATTCTCCTTTTACTCAAATCACTAATATTTTTAACCAAAGAACTTGTCATGGCTTATTATTCCTGTTAATATATACAGGAATAACTATTCCATGCTTCTTGGTTACTAATATACACCCATGCTAAAAATTGTCAATAGGTTTTTAGGATTTGCGGAAGGATTATTAAAAATATTTTGAAAATATTTTCATTGCCGAGGTGCTGAAATGCCTAAATGGAAATTTCTTACGAATCATTCCCTGGTCTTATGTTCAATTGCACAGCAGCGGAGAATAACCGCCAGGGAAATAGCATCTTTAATA